>JBGSQO010000220.1:0-4472 GCA_041738055.1 Filomicrobium sp. | reverse complement strand
GACCTTCGCGGTACCACTCCGTCCGCGCGATCTCAGCGCCACCCAGGCGGCCGGCGACGTTGATGCGGATGCCGACGGCCCCCGCGCGCAGCGCCGACTGCACGGCCTTCTTCATCGCGCGACGGAACGCCACGCGCTTCTCGAGCTGCTGGGCGATGCCCTCGGCGATCAGCGTCGCGTCGGTGTCGAACTTGCGCACCTCGACGACGTTGAGATGGACTTCGCTGTCGGTGAACCGCGCGAGCTGGCCGCGCAGCTTGTCGATGTCGGCGCCCTTCTTGCCGATCAGCACGCCTGGACGGGCCGTGTGGACAGTCACCTTGCACTTCTTGTGCGGGCGCTCGATCACGACCTTGGAGATGCCGGCCTGGCGCTGCTGCTTCAGGATGTGGGCGCGGATCGCCATGTCCTGATGCAGGAGCTTGCCGTACTCGCCGCGCTTGGCGAACCAGCGGCTGTCCCAGGTGCGGTTGATGCCGATGCGCAGACCGATCGGATTGACCTTCTGACCCATTACTCGGCCTCCTCGACCTGAGCTGCGGCAGCCTTGGGCGCCTTGCCCTTGGCCTTCTTGGCTTTCCGCGCTTCTTCGTCGACCTCGCGGACCACGACGGTGATCTGCGAGAACGGCTTCATGACGCTGGAGGCGCGACCGCGGCCACGGGCCTGGAAGCGCTTCATGACGAGGTTCTTGCCGACGTAGGCCTCGGCCACGACCAGCTGGTCGATGGACAGGTCGTGGTTGTTCTCGGCGTTGGCGACCGCGCTCATCACGCACTTCCTGACGTCGCCGGCGATCCGCTTCCTCGAAAACTCGAGTTCGGACAGCGCCTGATCGACCGTCTTGCCGCGGATCATGCTGGCGACGAGGTTGAGCTTCTGCGGGGAGACGCGCAGGTTGCGCGCCACCGCTTTGGCCTCGTTGTCCTCGAGGCTGCGCTCTCGACTGGGCTTGCCCATTAGCGTTTCGCCTTCTTGTCGCCGCCGTGGCCCGGGAAGTTCCGCGTCGGAGCGAACTCACCGAACTTGTGGCCGATCATGTCCTCGGTCACGTTCACGGGAACGTGCTTGTGTCCGTTGTAGACGCCGAACGTCAGACCCACGAACCGGGGCAGAATCGTCGAGCGCCGGCTCCAGATCTTGATGATCTCGTTGCGCCCGGACGAGCGCACCTTGTCCGCCTTCTTCAGAAGGTAGCCGTCGATGAACGGACCTTTCCAGATTGAGCGTGCCACCGGTTGTTCTCCTCTAAGCGCCGCGCGTCAGCGCTTACTTGCTGCGGCCGCGGACGATGTACTTGTCCGTGGTCTTGTTCTTACGAGTCTTGTAGCCCTTGGTCGGCTTGCCCCAGGGCGTCGCCCAATGCTTGCCGCCGTTGGTGCGTCCGCCGTTCGGGTGATCGATCGGGTTCATGGTGATGCCGCGCACCGTCGGGCGGGTGCCCTTCCAGCGCGTGCGGCCGGCCTTGCCGTCGACCCTGTTGGTGTGGTCCGGATTGGAGACCGCGCCGATCGAGGCCATGCAGTCGGCGCGAACCTTGCGGGTCTCGCCCGAGCCGAGCTTCAGAACGGCCCAGCCGGCGTCACGGCCGACGAGCTGAGCGAAGGCGCCGGCCGAGCGGGCCATCTGGCCACCGCGACCGGGCTTCAACTCGATGTTGTGGACGATGGTGCCCACCGGCATGCCCGACAGCGGCATGGCGTTGCCTGGCTTGACGTCGACCTTTGCGCCCGCCACCACCGTATCACCCACGGCCAGCCGCTGGGGCGCCAGGATGTAGGCAAGCTCGCCGTCCTGATACTTGATCAGGGCGATGAACGCAGTCCGATTCGGATCGTACTCCAGCCGCTCGACGACCGCCGGGACGTCGTACTTCTTGCGGCGGAAGTCGACCATGCGATAGGTCTGCTTGTGCCCGCCGCCGATGTGGCGCGTCGTGATCCGACCATGAGCGTTGCGGCCGCCGGTCTTCAGCTTGCCCTCGGTCAGCATCTTGATCGGCGCGCCCTTCCACAGGCCGCGACGGTCGACGATGACCAGCTGGCGCATGCCGGGAGAGGTCGGACGGAATGTTTTCAATGCCATCGGTTGCTCTCCCTCACAGGCCCGTCGTCACGTCGATGGACTGGCCGTCCTCGAGCGTCACGATCGCCTTCTTGCTGTCCGAGAGGAGCGCGGTGCGCCCCTTGAACACCTTCTTCTTGCCCTTGCGGACGATGGTGTTGACCGCCTTCACCTTGACGTTGAAGAGCGCCTCCACCGCCGACTTGATCGCCGGCTTCGTCGCGGTGCGCGCGACGTTGAAGATGATCTGGTTGGCTTCCGAGACCATCGTCGACTTCTCGGTGATGACCGGCGACAGGATGATGTCGTAGGCCTTGAGCTTCATCATGACCGGACCTCCGTGGCGCTTGCGAAGCGCACGTCGAGAGCTTCGACCGCAGCCTTCGTCAGGACGAGCTTCTTGCGGCGCAGGATGTCGTAGACGTTGATGCCCTGGATGGGCAGCACGTCGATGTTGGGCAGATTGCGGGCTGCGCGCGCAAAGCCGGCGTCGAGATCGACCCCGTCGATGATCAGCGCGTTGTCGAGGGCGAGCGCTGCAAACTGACGCTTGAGTTCGCCCGTCTTTCCGGCCATCGAGGCTGCCTTGTCGAGGATAAGAATCTCGCCGGCCTTGGCCTTGGTCGACAGTGCGTGACGCAGCGCCAGGGCGCGGACCTTCTTGGGAAGGTCGATGGCATGGCTACGCGGCTTCGGCCCGAACGCCTTGCCACCACCGCGCCACTGCGGCACCGACTTGTCGCCATGGCGGGCGCCACCGGTGCCCTTCTGCTTGTACATCTTCTTGCCCGTCACCGAGACTTCGGAGCGGTCCTGCGCGTGATGCGTGCCCGCCATCCGCTTCAACAGCTGATAGCGCACCATGCGGTGGAGCAGGTCAGGGCGGGGCTCGAGCCCGAAGATCGCGTCGGCGAGTTCGATCGTGCCAGCCGTGCTGGCGTCGAGCGTGGTGATGTCGGCTTTCATCAGTTGCCCTCCTGGCCGGCAGCGACAGACGCAGCGCGCGGCTTGAACGCACCCGGCTTCGGCGCATCCTTGTGCAGCGTGCGCTTGACGGCGTCGCGGACCAGCACATAACCGCCCTTGTGACCCGGAACTGCGCCGCGCACCATCACGAGCCCACGGGCGGGATCGGTCTTGACGACGACGAGGTTCTGCGTGGTCACGCGCTCGTTGCCCATCTGGCCGGCCATCTTCTTGCCCTTGAACACCTTGCCGGGGTCCTGGCGCTGACCGGTGGAGCCGTGCGAGCGGTGCGACAGCGACACGCCGTGCGTGGCTCTGAGACCACCGAAGTTCCAGCGCTTCATCGCGCCCTGGAATCCCTTGCCGACCGAGGTGCCCGTGACGTCGACGAACTGGCCCGGGACGAAGTGGTCCGCCGTGATCTCGGCGCCGACCTCGATGAGGTTGTCGGCCGAGACGCGGAACTCTACGACCTTGCGCTTGGGCTCGACCTGAGCGATCGCGAAGTTGCCGCGGTCCGCCTTGGTCAGCCGCGAGGTCTTGCGCGTGCCCACACCCAGCTGGAGCGAGGTGTAGCCGTGCTTGTCCTCGGTGCGCTGCGCGAGCACCTGGCAGTTCTCCATAAGCAACACCGTCACGGGGATGTGCTCCCCGCTCTCGGTGAAGATGCGGGTCATGCCCACTTTCTGTGCGATTACACCTGACCTCATCGGCCCAGTTCCTCATCGTGAGTGGTGAGTTGTGAGTGGTGAGTGGACGGGTGAGCCTCTACTCACCACCCACGACTGACCATTCACCAACCTCAGAGCTTGATCTCGACGTCGACGCCCGCGGCAAGGTCGAGCTTCATCAGCGCGTCCACCGTCTGAGGCGTCGGGTCGACGATGTCCAACAGGCGCTTGTGGGTGCGAATCTCGAACTGCTCGCGGCTCTTCTTGTCGATGTGCGGCGAGCGGTTGACCGTGAAGCGCTCGAAGCGCGTCGGCAGCGGGATCGGTCCGCGAACCTCGGCACCGGTGCGCTTGGCGG
Organism: Filomicrobium sp.; assembly: GCA_041738055.1. Classification (GTDB taxonomy): domain Bacteria; phylum Pseudomonadota; class Alphaproteobacteria; order Rhizobiales; family Hyphomicrobiaceae; genus Filomicrobium. The sequence goes on along the minus strand of JBGSQO010000220.1, from coordinate 413 downwards.
TGTTCACGATCTCGCGCGTCGAAGCATCGAGTATTCGATGATCGAACGCCTTGAGACGGATGCGAATATTCTGGCCGTTCATCTGTCCTGCCTCATCATCCAACGTACGAAGCGCCCGCACGAACGGGCGCCTCCCCGGGATGCTCCATTTGAAGTTCACGATCCGGCAGGGATGCCGGCTCTGTTGCCGGTCGCGTCACGCGACCAGCCACCATTCCAAATTTGACCAGCTCCACGGGTTGCCCCCGTTCCGGCTGGCCGTAGCCTTCCGTCGGCGCCCGCGCTCCAAAGAAAGCCGGCGCCGCCCGTCTCAATCCTGGATCGCGGCGACGACGCCGGCGCCGACGGTGCGGCCGCCTTCACGGATGGCGAAGCGCAGCTTCTCCTCCATGGCGATCGGCGTGATCAGTTCC
>JBGSQO010000201.1:0-2352 GCA_041738055.1 Filomicrobium sp. | reverse complement strand
GCCAAGGCTCGGCTCGCTGCGTTGTTCGCCCCACCCGCCGACTGGGGGCCGCACGCCGTCTTTGCCGCAATCGAAGAGGCCGCCCCCGAAGACGCGATCCTGACCGCGGACTCGGGCGCGCATCGTATCCTGCTGTCCCAGCAGATGAAAATCCGCCGCCCGCTCGGCCTGTTACAATCCAACGGGCTCAGTACCATGGCCTGCGCGATCCCGCTGGCGGCCGGCGTCAAGGCCGTCCGCCCGGACGCACCCGTCATTGCCATCCTCGGCGACGGCGGCCTGGAAATGGGCCTCGGCGAATTGGCAACACTGCGCGACGAGAAGCTGCCGATCGTCATCGTCTGCTTGCAGGACGAGAGCCTCGCGCTCATCGAACTCAAACAAGCCAAGATGGGCCTGCCCAAGTCCGGCGTCACGCTGGGGGCCACGCGGTTCGAGGACATCGCGACCGCCATGGGCGGACACGGCGTGCGCGTGCGCTCGAAGCCCGACCTCGCCCGCGCGCTGACAGATGCCATGACGCGCACGACCTATACCCTGATCGTCTGCGAGATCGAGGCCTCCGCGTATGTCGACCGCATCTAGCCAGCCGGCCGCCTCCCCCATGCCGGCCCTGCCCGCCAAGCGCCCGCGCGACATCCGGCTCGACTTCTTCCGCGGCCTCGGCATGTTCATCATCTTCATAGCGCACGTACCGACGAACTGGTGGGCGCACTGGATTCCGGCCCGCTTCGGCTTCTCGGATGCCACCGAAGTCTTCGTGTTCTGCTCGGGCATGGCGTCCGCCATCGCCTTCGGCAAGCTGTTCGACGACCGCGGCGTGGTGGCGGGCCTGTCGCGGATCGCCTTCCGCTGCTGGCAGGTCTATTGGGCCCACATCGGCGTGTTCATGGTGTGCGCGGCCGTCTATGTCGCCGCCGACCAGATGCTGGCGAACGGCGGCCACTATGTCCGCACCATGGGGCTGTGGCCGTTCTTCAGCGACGCGCCCCCCCATCTACTCGGCTTGCTGACGCTGACCTACGTGCCGCCGCTGTTCAACATCCTGCCGATGTATCTGGTAATCCTGGCGCTACTACCCGCCGTCGTGCTGGTGGAGCGGCATTTCGGCCGCCTCGCGGTCGCTGCCTTCATCCTCTCCGTATACGCCATCGGCACGACGGGGGCGATCTCGCTGCCCGAGGCCCCCGGCACCACTGGCATCTGGTACTTCAACCCGTTCGCCTGGCAGCTCATTTTCTACACGGGCTTTGCGTTCATGCGCGGCTGGCTGCCCGCCCCGCCGGTCGATCGCCGGCAGATGATCGCGGCGGCCAGCGTGCTCGTCGTGCTGATGCCGTTCGCCTTCGTGCCGCTGGTCGACAACGTGGACATCCTGCGCCACGGCAACCACGCCCTCTGGCCGCTGATCGACAAGACGACCTTCCGCCCGCTGCGGCTCCTGCACTTCCTGAGTTTCGCCTATCTGGTCTGGGTGCTGGCGGGCGAGGGCGGACGCCATCTCAAGGGACCGTTCGTCGCAATGTGCTGCAAGGTCGGCCAGCAGGCGCTCGGCGTGTTCATGGCCGGTATCGTGCTGTCTCAGATCGCCGGCATCATCCTCGACCAGACCGGCCGCGGTCTCGTCTCGACCTCGCTGATCAACATCGTCGGCTGCGCATTGTTGATCGCGACCGCCTACACCGCCGCCTACTTCAAGGGCCAGCCCTGGGTGGCCGCCAAGCCCGCCCATCAGCCGCGAGCGGTACGGGAGCGGACGGAGCAGCAATCGCCGTCGTCTCACGCCCTGCCCGGTCCGGCGGAATAGGTGATGCGCACCTAGAGAAGAGTACAAGCGGTCAGTTGCTCGATTCACTCCGGCATCGGGATGAACTCCGCCTCGTCGCCCGGCACGCTGGAGAAGCGGCCCGCGGTCCATTCGGCCTTCGCCTGATCGATGCGCTCCTTGGAGGAGGACACGAAGTTCCACCAGATATGGCGCGGCCCGTCCATCGGCTCGCCGCCGAGCAGGATCAACCGGGATTGCGCGGTGGCCAGGATCGAGATGCGGTCACCGGGCTTGAACACCAGTAGCCGGCCGGCCGCGAAGCTGTCGCCGGCAATGTCGATCTCGCCGGAGGCCACATAGACCGCGCGCTCGTCGTAGTCGGCGTCCAGCGGCAGGACGGCGCCGGGGGCCAGCACTGCCTCGGCATAGAACGCGGGGTGCGGGAAAGCGGCCGGCGACGTCTGGCCATAGACCTCGCCCATGACGACGCGCACGCGCTTGCCCTCGCCCTCGATGCGCGGCAGGTCGGCAGCCGCATAATGCAGGAACGTGGGTGCGCTCTCCTCGTGCGATTTCGGCAGATC
>JBGSQO010000195.1:0-5094 GCA_041738055.1 Filomicrobium sp. | reverse complement strand
GTGACATTGCCGCGCGTGAGCTTCTTCTGGGCGAGGTCGCGCACCTTCGGCTCCAGCGCCTCGAACCCAGGCGGCAGGCGCAGGCGCAGATCGAGCCCGCGGCCGTTTACGCTGCGCAGCTCCCAATGCCAGGAGGCGCTCGCGTCATTGCCCTCGGCACGGGCGAAGCCGGTCATGCTGTTGAGTGTCATGGTGCCCCGCTTTGTCTTCGCCGGGACCTTAACCGCAAGCTGCTCGATCAACAACCGTCCGGCCGCAGGCTTGAGCGTAAGCGCTGAAACCTCAGCGGCGCGGTTTGCGGATCGGCAGGGGAGGCGTTCCGGCGGCGGCGGGTGCTTCCGCTTCGGGCGCCACTTCGGAGGCAGCCTGGACGACCGGGCCGGCGGCGGCTTCTGCACCCTGCGGCACCAACTCGCGGACGACAGCGCGCTGACTGGGCGCGCCAGGAATGGCCGTGACGACGGTCTCCTTGTCCTTCTCGCGGGCCTCTTTCTCGACCTTGCGCCAGTTGCTGACCGCAGCATTGTGGGCCGCCAGGGTCTCGGAGAAGGCGTGGCCACCGCTGCCGTCGGCGACGAAGTAGAGGTCCTTGGTTTCGGCCGGATCGAGCACGGCCAGGATCGCTTCGCGGCCAGGATTGCAGATCGGCGTCGGCGGCAGGCCGTTGATCGTGTAGGTATTGTAGGCCGTTTTCTGGTCGATGTCGGAGCGCGTGATGGGCCGCCCAAGCGAGCCCTGGCCGCCGACGATGCCATAGATGATGGTCGGGTCAGACTGCAGCCGCATGCCCTTTTTCAGCCGATTGACGAACACGGCGGCGACTTGCGGGCGCTCATGGGGAACGCCGGTCTCCTTCTCGACGATGGAGGCCAGGATGATCGCCTCCTCGGGCGTCGCAACCGGCAGGCCATCCTTGCGCTTGCCCCACGCAGCCTCGATCAGCCGGCGCTGCTCGAGCTGCATGCGTTCGATCAGGTCGGCCCGCGCCATACCCTTGGAGAAGCTGTAGGTATCCGGCAGCAGCGAGCCTTCCGGCGGAATCGCGGCGATGTCGCCCGAGAGCGCCTCCTCGGCCCGCATCCGCTCGACGATCTGCTGGCTGGTCAGGCCTTCCGGCAGCGTGATCTTGTAGAGAACGCCACGCCCCTCGGTCAGCGTGCGCATGATGTCGCGCATGCTGGCGCCCTTGGCGATCTCGAACTCGCCCGCCTTCAGTTCCAGGCGCTCGCCGGCGATGCGGGTGCGAAACAAGTGATTGACGATGAACGTCCAGCGGTTGGCGATGATGCCCTCGCGCTCGAGCATGGTGGCGATCTCGATGCGGCCTTCGCCCCTGGGCACCACGACCGTGCGCGAGACCGCCAGCGGGCCAGGCGCCTCGAACTGATAATGGGCGAGGAAGATGATGCCGCCGAGGATGCCGAGCAGCACGAGCCCGAAGGTCAGGACGCCGCTCATCAGTCGAACCGCTCCACCCAGCTTCCCGGTATCGCGGCGGACGCGTCGGCCCCGCGGCCGGGCGGGCGCGCGGGCGGGCTCGAGCATCTCCACGGGGCTGCGCGGACGAATCGCACGGCTCTGCCCCGTCAGCTCCTGCTCCATGCGGCGAACGCTCATTGGCGCTTGGAACTCCTGGTCAGGCGGCCCAAAGTATCGCGCGAGGGCTGGGGTCCGACTCGGGCTTGGTCCCGACTCGCGATGATCGAGACGGTAGCGGTAAATATGGCAAAAGCGCGTTGTGCTGTCTTCGTGCCCTATGGATATACTTGACGGACAGCCGCCGGAGCACTCGGGTGGCCGGTCGTCTCATGAAACCCCGCCAAGGGCCAGGCTGAGGCAAGTGCAGACGAGGGGCCTTGCGGGCTCGACCCCCCTACCCAAAGTCTAAGCCCTTGGAACTATCACCGGGAGTTCCTGGCACGCGCGTTGCCGCGACGCAGGCAAACAGGCTTCGCTTGCGCGGGTTCCGGGGGCGCGCAGCCCCCGCACTTCACTTCGTAGCCGTGCCGTCACGAGACCCGGCGCAGCACGAGCGAGGCGTTGGTGCCTCCGAAACCGAAGGAATTGGACAGCGCGATATTGACCTCGCGCTTCTGCGCAGTGTGCGCCACCAGATCAATCGAGGTTTCGACCGAGGGATTGTCCAGGTTCAGCGTCGGCGGCACGATGTTGTCGCGAATGGCCAGCGTCGCGAAAATCGCCTCGATGGCGCCGGCGGCTCCCAACAGGTGCCCGGTCGCCGACTTCGTCGAACTCATGGCGAGCTTGGCAGTCGTATTGCCGAACAGCCGCTCGACGGCGCGCAACTCGATCTCGTCGCCCATGGGTGTCGAGGTGCCGTGCGCGTTGACGTAGTCGATGTCGCCGGCATCCACGCCAGCCCGCTTCAGGGCGTTGCGCATGCAGCGGTAGGCACCATCGCCGTCCTCGGCAGGCGCCGTGATGTGGTAGGCATCGCCCGACAGGCCATAACCGATGACCTCGGCGTAGATGCGAGCCCCGCGCGCCTTGGCGTGCTCGTACTCCTCCAGCACGACGATGCCGGCGCCCTCGCCCATGACGAAGCCGTCGCGGTCGCGGTCATAGGGGCGCGACGCCCGGGTCGGGTCGTCATTGAAGCCCGTCGACAGGGCGCGGCAGGCCGCGAATCCAGCGAGTGCGATGCGGCAGATGGGGCTTTCGGTGCCGCCGGCGACCATGACGTCGGCATCGTCCAGCGCAATGAGACGGGCCGCATCGCCGATTGCGTGGGCGCCGGTCGAGCAGGCCGTGACGACGGCGTGATTGGGACCCTTCAGCTGATGGCGGATCGAGACGTAGCCGGAGGCCAGATTGATGAGCCGGCCCGGAATGAAGAACGGGCTGACGCGGCGCGGGCCCTTCTCCTTCAAGAGGATCGAGGTATCCGCGATGCCCGACAGGCCGCCGATGCCCGAACCGATCAGGGCGCCGGTCCGCTCCTGCTTCTCGACGGTGTCGGTCTTCCAGCCCGAATCGGCGATGGCCTGATCGGCCGCTGCCATGGCGTAGATGATGAAGTCGTCGACCTTGCGCTGCTCTTTGGGCTCCATCCAGTCGTCGGCCGTGAACAGGCCTTCCGACGTCGCCCCGCGCGGCACGAAGCAGGCGATCTGGCAGGAGATATCGGAGACTTCGAACTCGCTGACGCGGCGGGCGCCGTTGTGGCCGGAAAGCAGGCGCGTCCAGGCGGGCTCCACACCGCACCCCGTCGGCGTTACGAGTCCAAGTCCGGTGATAACGACGCGCCGCATGGATCAAGACCTGTCGTGAGGAGGTGGCGCCGCTGGCACTTGGCCGCGCGGCTCAGGGTCGAAGGATCGGGAGTCAGGGCATCGAATCTGTTGTCCCGACCGCAGTCACGAAGCGGGCGCCATCGATTTCTCGACAGCGCCCACTCCTTGTCGATCGTCTGATCGATCGTCGCTCTGCCAAGGAGCAGCGCTCAGGCGGCGCTGGCGTTCTTCTCGAGGAACTTCACCGCGTCGCCGACGGTCAGGATGTGCTCGGCGGCATCGTCGGGGATCTCGCACCCGAACTCTTCCTCGAACGCCATCACGAGCTCGACCGTGTCGAGGCTGTCGGCGCCGAGATCGTCAATGAAGCTGGCATTCTCGGTGACCTTTTCGGCCTCAACGCCGAGATGCTCGACGACAATCTTTTTCACGCGCTCTGCGACATCGCTCATCGTTGTTCCTCGTGTGTCCTAGGTTCGTCCGTAACTCTTGTCACTTCCACCCGTCGATGGCCTCGACTGGCGTATCTCGGTCTTGCCTTCGCCGTCCTCACCCTGCAGAGCGCTACACCAGGGTGGCGGCCGCTCGAGTGCGAATACCATTGGGCGGCTGGGGGCGGAAGCCCGAAGCATCCCTGAGGTCGCAAGCGTCGGCTCGGTTAACACACTTCCCCAGGCTTGACCAGCCACGCGAGGGGACGCGTCAATTGGCGCCGCTCCAGACCCCGTTGGCCTTCACGGCATTGCCATTCCACCGTTGACGTGCAGCGTCTGGCCGGTGACGTAGCCGCCCGACGTGCCGGCGAGATAGAGCGCCGCAGCAGCAATGTCCTCGGGTGCGCCGAAGCGCTGCGACGGGATCATCTTGGAGATCTCGCCGACCTGCTTTTCGTTGAGGACTTCCGTCATCGGCGTCTGAATGAAGCCTGGCGCGATGCAGTTGGCCGTGATGCCACGCGAGGCGACCTCGCGGGCCAGCGACTTGGTCATGCCGATCATGCCGGCCTTGGAGGCGGCATAGTTGCCCTGGCCGGGATTGCCAAACACGCCGGAGACCGAGGAGATGTTGATGATGCGGCCGTAGCCGGTCTTGGAGCGCATCATGTGGCGGGAGGCGGCCCGCATCAGCATGAACGTCGAGGTCAGGTTGACGGCAATCACGTCGTCCCACTGCTCGTCCTTCATCACCATGAACAGGTTGTCCTTGGTGAGGCCGGCGTTGTTGACGAGGATGTCGAGGCGGCCCATGGCGGCAACGGCCTGATCGATGAGGACGCCGACCTGCTCGCGGCTCGCTAGATCGCAGGGCAGTACATGCACGCGCTCGCCCAGTTCAGCGGCGAGCGCGTCGAGCTTGTCCTTCTGGCGGCCGGAGATGGCGACCGTGGCGCCGGCGGCGTGGAAGGCCTTGGCGATGGCCCCGCCGATGCCGCCTGTGGCGCCGGTGACGAGGGCGGTCTTGCCGGTCAAGTCGAACATCGCGGTCATGGCGTGGGTCTCGGTTGTTCCAGGTTACTTCAGGGCGGCGATCGCGGTGGCGATATCCTCGGGCGTGCCGATGCTTGTCGCGTTCAGCGACTTCTCGATGCGCTTGACGAGCCCGGCCAGCACCTTGCCGGCGCCGATCTCGTAGACGTCCGTGACGCCGCTTGCTGTCATGTACAGAACACTCTCGCGCCAGCGCACGGTGCCCGTCACCTGCTCGACGAGCCGCCGGCGGATCTCGGCGGGATCGCTGATCGGGGCGGCCAGCACGTTGCAGACGACCGGCACGACAGGGGCCTTGATCTCGACGCCGGCCAGGGCCTCGGCCATCGCATCGGCGGCCGGCTGCATCAGAG
>JBGSQO010000175.1:0-2531 GCA_041738055.1 Filomicrobium sp. | reverse complement strand
CGCCGACAGCGCCACCGCGCCGCCCGGCTCCAGGATGCGCAACCCCACGAGGCGGAATTCGACGCCGCCGGCTTCCGTCAGCATCACGACGACGGTGTCGATGGAGGACCTGAGCGCGCCGATCTCGGCGTTGATGCCGCGCTCGACCTGGCTCACCAGGAACTGGAGGGGAACCGGCCCTTGCAACAACCGGAAGTAGCCGACGCCGCCCGCGATCAGCGCGAGCAGGAGAATGGGAGCGAGCACCAGGCCCGCCAGATTGAGCGCGAGACCGATCCAGCTCGAGCCGCGCTCCTCCGACTGTGATCCTCGTGCCGTCTTCGGCACGGACCGCGCCGCCCCCCGACGCACGGGAGCCGACCGCCTTCGCGCGGCGTCCGGTGGGTGGTGTCGCAGGTCATCGCTCAACGGAAACGTCGCCTCTTTCAATCGGCCCGTGCACCGCGAACCGCGCGCAGGCCTCGGCACACTCACAATCGACAAGCCAAGACACGTCGGACCGGCCGACCTCACTGACCGAAACGCTAAAGGTCTACCCCACGTCTCGCCAAGCTGCGCCGACTGGCCGGCCCTCTGAACGACCGTCGGCAGGCGCATGAACGAGTGCTACCGACCCACCGACCGAGGAGAAGCCCTATCGAAACCTCGGCGGAACGGTCTTAGTCGAAACCACGTCCATGACCAGTTCTAGAACGCCATCGCCGAGCCGGTTTCCCGGGCCATGCGGCGGCTGTTTCCCCCGGTTGCGAACCGGCCGACCTCGTGCAACGTAGCAAGGATATCGCAGTCAGGAAGACGACGAAAGAAAGGCGCGGCCATGATCGATAGCGGCAAGAAGGCCCCGGATTTCAAGCTCACGAGTGACACTGGCGACACGGTGCACCTGTCGAAACTCAAAGGTCAGCCGGTCGTCGTGTATTTCTATCCCAAGGACGACACCTCCGGCTGCACCCAGGAGGCCAAGGACTTTACCGAAGCCATGCCGCGTTTTGCTGCGTCCGGCGCGGTCGTGCTCGGCATCTCCCCCGATAGCGTAGCAAGCCACTGCAAGTTCAAGACGAAGCACGAGTTGAGCGTCACGCTGCTCGCCGATCCCGACAAGTCGGCCGCCGAGGCCTACGGCGTCTGGGTCGAGAAATCGATGTACGGCAAGACCTATATGGGCGTCGAGCGCTCGACCTTCCTGATCGACAAGACCGGCAAGATCGCGAGTGCCTGGGGTAAGGTCAAGGTCAAGGGCCACGTCGAGGAGGTTCTCGCCGCGCTCGATGCACTGCCCCGCTGAACGGCCGTCGACAGCAGGACGCTGCTGCGTTCAATCGGAAGCGGTAGGTGTTTATTCCCGCAACCGATGACCTGGAACAAAAAACGTGCTAGGCGAAGGCTCGGGGGTGCACCGCTGCGGGCTTGAGGGAGCCTCGCGTCGAAGCGACACCTTCATGGTCTACGCAGCCCGGCCTCGTGCCGCTGCGGTCGCGTTGGTGTAGTTGTGGAGGTCTGATCGCGATGCTGCCGAACTTCAAGAAGGTGGAACCCGAGCCGGTGAAGTCCCCGGCAATGCCCCCGGTCGCCGACATGGCAGCCCAGCAGCAGGCCGCCCGGCCGACCGTCTCGCCGCCGCGTCCGGGTGACCGTCTGCCGCCGTCTATCATCGGCCCGGATCTCATCATTCACGGCAACCTGACGTCGCGTGGTCAAGTCCAGATCGACGGCGAGGTGGAGGGCGATATCCGCGGTACGCATATCATCGTTGGGGAGAAGGCCCGCATCACCGGCGCCATCATCGCCGACGAGGTCGTCGTGCGTGGCAACGTGATGGGCTCCATTCGCGGCAAGCGCGTTATGCTGCAGGCCCACAGCCACGTCGAGGGCGACATCTATCATCAGGCCCTGGCGATCGAGCAGGGTGCGTTCTTCGAGGGCAAATCGCGTCGCAGTGACGACCCGCTGGCCGCCGCACCTTCGGCCCAGACGATGCCCATGGTCACTCCGCCAATGCCGCCGGCAGCCGGTTGAGACCGGAACCAGCCGACGCCGTTGGCTGTGCGAACCGTTGAAGTCCACGATTGAAGGGCTGGCAGAAGGTGCCGGCCCTAATGCTTTGGCTTCGACGCGATCATTCATGCACGTTTCCCATTACAGTGACGGCGGTTGCCAGGGGCTGAGATGCAGGCGCTCGCCCGCAAGCGGCTGAAACAGGGCCTCCCGGCAGGTGAGCACGATGACCTGATGCACGGCGGCGGCCTCGGTGAGCACTTCGAACATGCGCGCGATGCGCGCCTCGTCGGAATAGGCGAACGGATCGTCGAGGATCACCGGAGCGGCCTCCCCCGTTTCCGCCAGCAACCGGGCATAGGCCAGCCGCGTCAGGATCGCGAGTTGCTCCTGCGTCCCCTCGCTGAGCTGGGCGAGGCTCTCGCGCACCACTCCACGCCGGAGCGCCACGGGCAGGAGTGCGGCATCGAGTTCCATCTCCGCCTCCCCGAGGACCCGCCCGAGATAGGGCACGAGCCGCCGCGCCACCGGCTCGG
>JBGSQO010000147.1:0-17371 GCA_041738055.1 Filomicrobium sp. | reverse complement strand
GGCCACGGTCGTCTCCGCCCGCGACGCGTCGAAGGGACGCGATCACTACGCCTACAGCTTCCTTCCCGATGGCAGCGCCGTGGTCTCGGGCGGCCGCAATGGTGTGTTCGAGATCCTTTCCACCCGCGACCAGACCGTCATCCATGATCTCGCCGGCCACGAAGGTGACGTCGCCGCCGTCGCCGTATCGCCCGAGGGCGTCTATGTGGCCTCCGGCAGCAACGACCAGACCTTGCGGCTGTGGAGTGCAACGTCCGGAGAACTCGTTCTAAGCTTCCTGCAACTTCCACCTTATGATTGGGTGGCATGGACCCCCCAAGGATATTATAATTCTTCCGCCGACGGCGATAAAGGATCTCTTGTCGGACTCCTTCAACAACAGGGGCCCGAAAAAGAAGCGCTCTATATTCCCTTTAATCGATTGAAGAGCAGCCTGTACCGACCCGATGTGATCTCGCGCGCCTTGTACCTCGGGAGCGCGACCGAAGCGCTCCGAGAGGCTCAGCTCGACTCCGATGTATTATCCGACCTGAGAAAAGGGCGCGCGGCGCCGCCGATGATCCGAGTAGTCAACGCGACACTAGAGGATATTGACGGGACTTCCCAGCTGGCCATCACGCTTTTTGTTGAGCCTAACCCATCCGATCCCCTTGAGCGTTTCGAAGTGTTCGTAAACGGCGTTAAAGTATCGCCACGAGAGCGCCGATCTGGCGCTGACTATGTGTTGTCGGTGCCTCTGTTTGGTGGCGACAATTCTGTTCGCATTTCTGCTCACAACAATTTTGGTCAGACAACCGTCGAGCGTTATTTTCGTCTGGAAAACCTGGTGGGCGCGCTCGACGCGCAAAGAAAGCATGGATCGCTCTATCTTATATCTATTGGAGTCGACGATTATCCAAACGTGCCGCCAAGGTGCGCGGGACTGGATGGCAAATTTAATGCTTCCTGCAACCTTGAATATGCCGCTGCGGATGCGAAGGCAATTGCAGAGGCAGTTGAATCTCGGCTGGGTCCGCATTTTCGCAGCGTCGTAAAAAGAGTGCTGACGAGCGGCTCCAGCAAAGAGGATGAGCCAACTCGTGCGAACATTGAGGATGTAATGGATTCCTTGCGGCATACCACCGACGCCGATACCGTGATCGTGTTCATTGCAGGTCATGGAGAGAGCCATCCTCGCGACGGCTATTTGTTCCTCACGACAGACGCCGCACCTGGCTCCGGCGGTTGGGCATCCTCAACGGTCATCAAATGGCAACAACTCGAGGGATACGTGCAAAATGCCCGCAGTCGGAGAATGCTGTTTGTCGACACTTGTCGGGCAGCAAACGCTTACAACGCACGCCTCATCAAGGATGCCTCAGAAGGCGAGATTGCTGCATTCTCGGCGACAAATAGGCAGCAAGATTCGGAGGAGCGCACTGATCTCGGACATGGCGTTTTTACCTTCGCGCTTCTGCGCGCGTTGCGCGGAGAGGCCGACATGAGCGAAGACGGTCTTCGGGTGTTTGACCTAGGCCAATTTCTCTGGCGCGAAGTGCGAAGACTGACGGATGGGCGTCAAACTCCGGATTTTTACAAGAACCCCGGCGCAGAGAACTTCGTTATAGTGCAACGATGATGCGTGGAAATGAACATCAAAGCCTGTCGCTCAATTAGCAGTGATTGTTTGGTCAGCTTTCGGCTCAGAGGCAGACGAGACTTGGGTTAGTTGGCAACGTCGAGATGGGTCACTTGCGTTGGTCGCCGTCGATCCGTGCGACGTCTCTTGTATCTCACTAAGCGACCGGGGCAACGGGCCTGAGATGCTGCGCGGGACAGATACTTGCTACCAATTTGATAGTCCTCTGAAATCTTTCGTCTATTTGACCTAAGTCCTTTGTCTCATCCGTCTTCCAGCGGATGGGTGCCATGAAACAGGTCGCAGGCTCAGAGCCGGTCATCGCTATCGAATGGAATGGCCATCCGCACGGCCAGCAATCGACCCTGGACGCGCGGCATGTCTCGAAAGACGAACTGCTCAATCCGGCTCGTGGTGCGGCGGCCGGTACTCCAGAGCGCCTGAGTTCCGGCGCAAAAAGCGCTAAGATGAAAGCCAAGGCGCAGGTGTGAGCGCCCATGCCGAGTGACACCGCGGAGTGAACCGATGCGCGCAGGGATCTATGCCCGCTTCTCGAGCGACTTGCAGGACAATCGCTCGATCACCGATCAGGTCAGCCTCGCCCGCAAGTATGCCGAGACCCGCGGTTTCAAGACTGCTGGCGTCTACGAGGACGCCGCGATCTCGGGCGCGTCGGTCGTCAACCGGCCTGGGCTGCAGCGCCTGCTCGGTGACGCGGGCGCCGGCAAGCTCGATGTGCTGGTTACGGAAAGCCTCGACCGCCTGTCGCGCAGCTAGGCCGATATCGCCACGCTCTATGAGCGGCTGAGCTTCATGGGCGTGCGCATCGAGACGCTGGCTGATGGCCATGTCTCGGAGATCCACGTCGGGCTCAAGGGCACGATGGCGGCCCTATTCCTCAAGGACCTGGCCCAAAAGACCCGGCGCGGCCAGATGGGTCGCGTGAAGGCGGGGCGCATCCCCGGCGGACGGAGTTATGGTTACGATGTCGTGCCATCCGGCGAGGACCGCGGCCGACGCATCATCAACGAGCGCGAGGCAGCCATCGTCCGACGCATCTACGAGCAATACGCGGCGGGGATCGGCACGCTGGCAATCGTAAGAGCTGTGAACGGGGAAGCCGAGCCAGGGCCGAGCAGGCGCCATTGGAATGTCTCGGCGTTGATCGGGTCGCCGAAGCGGCGCAACGGCCTGCTCAACAACGAGCTGTACCGCGGCACCATAGTCTACAACCGGCAGTGGTTCTTGAAGGACCCAGCGACCGGCAAGCGCGTGTCGCGCGCCAATCCGGAAAGCGAGTGGCTGCGTCAGGACGTGCCAGAATTCCGGATCGTTGACGACGAGCTTTGGCATCGCGTGCAGCGGCTGCGGGAGTCCAAGGGTGGGTCGCGGCCACACGAGAAGCGGCGGCCACAGCGGCTGCTGTCAGGGCTGATCTACTGCGGGTGCTGTGGTGCGAAATTCAACATCGCTACGCGGGATTTCATGCGCTGCTCGGCACGCACCAACAGCGGAACCTGTCAGGAGAGCCGCCTGATTGAGATGACCGAGGTCGAGGGGCGGGTGCTCAAGTCGCTGGAGCGACATCTGCTGACGCCAGAGATGGTCGACGCGGCGGTCGAAGCCTACGAGCAGGAGATAAAGCAGTCTGGCGGCGCCGCCGATGGTGTGCGTGAACGCCTGAGGAGCGAACTGGCGTCGGTCGAGGCCAAGCTCGAACGGATGCTGCGATTGGTAGAGGATGGTCACGCCCATCCGGCGGTCGCCGGTCCTCGGCTCAACGAGCTGTCAGCGAAGAAGAAACAATTGGCGGCAGACCTAGCCGTATCGCCCGCCAGCGAGCCCATCGTGATGGTTAGCGACGGCGGCGCGGGCTACCGGGCCATGGTCGGAGACCTTCGTGCTCAGCTCTGCGAACAGCGTGAGACTGCGGGAGAAGCGGTCTCCCTGGTGCGCGGACTGATACGACGCATCACTGTCTCCCCGCAGACACAGAGGGAGCGCCAAGAGATTGAAATCGAAGCCGTATTTTCGCCAGTACACGTGTCTACTGAGCGTTACTGCACTGGTGGTTGCGGGGGCCAGATTAAGCTTTTGCAGTCATGGCCTCGGATCAAATTCCCGGCGTGAGATTCGGCTGCAATATCAAGGTTGTGCAATTCCCAGAGCGCGAGCAGCCTGAGCCAAGGGGAGGTAGAGCGTCATTGGTGAACCCATGAAAGCGGCGAAGCCGTGGCGCCTGTAGAATGCGGCTGCCCGGTCATCCTTGGCGTCGACGATGATCGCGAAGGCGGCAACGTCGGAACGGAGCGCCCGGCTGATTGCATCCACGAGCAATCCGGCGCCGAAGCCTTTGCCCTGATGGCCTCGAGCGACGGCCAAGCGCCCGACCCGTACCGCCGGCACGAGCGGATAGCGGGGCAGCTTCCTGGCCATGTCTTGCGAGATGTCCGTCAGCGGGATGCTGCTTGCCGCGAGGGTGTAGGAGCCCACAACCGCCCCGCTTGCCTGCTCTACGGCGACGAAGCAGGCGGCAACGCGCCGGCGAATATCCTGTGTGACCTGGGTGGCGAAGTAGCGGTCGAGCGGCTCTACGCCGGAGCTGAACCCGCTGCGGTCGTGAGAAGACGAAAGCGCTTCGATACGAAAGGGCGCAGACGCCTCAGCCATTGTCGTGGGCCGGTCCGATCAGGCGAGCCTGACGGTCGATGGCGCGCTGCATGGCCGGCGCGAGGGGCGGTGGCTCGATCATGGCCTCGGCGAAGCGCTGCTGATCCTCGGCCGACAACCGGAGCAGCTCGGCGTCCTCGACCAGGCCGACGGCTCAAGACTGTCATGCAGGAGTTGATCTATCTGGCCGCCCGCGTCGTCGAAAGCGGCAGCCAGCTCGGCTTTAAGTTTTCCACGCAGTGTCCGGCCTTTGCGAGCTTCGAGGCGCTGTACGGCCGGCTCTGCCCGCCCTGACATCCCCAGTGTCGGGGTGACCGGCGCCGGGGCAGTCGCGCCTCGCGACGTGCGCAGCCTGCGCGAAATTGTCGGTTCCCGTTTGCTCAGCGCCCCACGCGGTCGGTCAATTCCCCCAGCGCCACGCCGCCCCTCAAGTCACCGATCCACGTCTATTAGAAAGGGGCGCGGGTTGGTCGCGCGCGCCCCTCTCGGTCACTTGCAGCGATTACAGGACGCGCGGCAGATCCTTGGCCTGCTCCGCCGTCATGCCGATCGTCACACGATCGCCAGCCAGCTTGAACTGCGCGGACATCACTCGAACGCGGGTCTCGCCGATGCCGAGGAAGCCGCCGATATCGGCGTGCATCTCGCTGACCTTGTCATCCGCGCCGCGTGCGAAGGCGGCAATTTCGCCGACGTTCTTTCCGTCGCTGCTATAGACGGGCTTGCCGACCCAGCTCTTCGCCTGCTCGGCAGTCAGCATGATCGAGACGTCTTTCGAAATGACCGACGCTTCGCCTGCGGTCGGCACCTTGAGGACGGGCTCCTGGGCGAATGCGGGAAAGGCAACGGCAGTGGCAAGGGCCATTGCAAGCGTCATTGGGCGCATCATGATCTGAACTCCTTTGGTTATTCTCTAGAGCCCCATCTACGCACCAGCCGCACATGAATGGTAGCCTCGGACACTACCTATGCGGCACCACGCGGCCGCTCGCCGTTTCGATCGACGGCCAATGGCGGATCTGCAGGTGATCTCGTTGCGCTGCTATTTGCGTCGCCAACTCGTCCCCGTTGAGCAACCCCGTCTGAGTATCGAGGTGGGAGATGACGGACGCAGAATTGATGGCAGCAGCCGTCGCCGCTTCGCCCACTGAGGCACCGCCGAGAATGAAAGCGGCAAAGGTGGCGTTGAATGCGTCGCCGGCGCCGGCCGTACCGACGA
The DNA here is from genome assembly GCA_041738055.1 of Filomicrobium sp. GTDB lineage: Bacteria > Pseudomonadota > Alphaproteobacteria > Rhizobiales > Hyphomicrobiaceae > Filomicrobium. The sequence continues at coordinate 11,864 of JBGSQO010000147.1, read as the reverse complement.
TCTCGACCGGCAAGGCCGGACAATGTGTGACGCCAGATCGGGTGCCAATATAGGCGCCATTCTCGCTGTCGGTCACAACGACCATTGGCGGGCCCACCGTCGTGAGCTTTGCGAAGAAAGCGGCCAGCGACATGGTCCACTCACCTCCAGGGACAGCCCCGCCCACGAGATCTGGCATGCCGTCCAGGTCGGTAGGGTTCTGCTGTTGCGCGCCGTCGGCGACAGACAGCGTCGATAGCCACGGCACCAGCGCGGATGCCTCGTGGCGATTGACCGAAAGGATATCGATGTGGGGAAGTGTCGCGCAAAACGCGTCCTGCCGCGTCGACAACTGGCGGATGCCTGGATTGGCGACAACAAACGTGCCGGCCGCGTTTGCCCGTGCAACGATTTCGGGAAAGCAATCGGCTGAAGCATCCGACAGACTTGCCACGTACACGAGGTCGACTGCAAAAGCGACATCGTCGAGATCGGCCACGGTGAGGCGGGTGTTCGCTCCGCGAAAGGTGACCACCGCTGTATTGCTGTCGTGCGCAGAAACGAGGACCGATGCGCCAGTCGGGGAACGTTCGTCGCGGACGACGAAGCGTGTAGAAATCCCTTCGGCTGCCAGTCGCGTGAGGATCAGGTCGGCGCGAAAGTCTCGGCCCAGCTTGACGAGCGCCGATGTCTCTTTGCCCAGCCGGGAGAATGCGACCGACGCATTGACGGCGCCGCCACCGCAATGGACGGAAAGATCTTCGGCTTCAGTCTTCCTGCCGACTTCGAGCAAAAGATAGGCGACACCGGCATTTCGCAACATCATTCGTTCGATGTGATCGTCGGCAATCGATACGATGGTATCGATTGTGGCCCCGCCGATGGCGAGCACTTTCATTTCCGCGCCTGGATCAGGGGCAAAAGCCGCACTCCATTACCGCTTCAATTCAACGGACGGAACCTTGATCGTGATGTCGTTGCGGGTGCTCTGATAGTAGAAATATCCGGTCACGCCGAGGGCTACGACGAGGAGCCCAATCAGAATTGTTTTCATCTCGATGTCTCCGCGGGGATCTGTTATACGGCCGGGCTCGATGCCCGGCCGCCATGACATGCTTTCGAGGTCAGAGGGATTTGATGCTGTCGCGCAGGTGAACCTTGGTCTTGCCCATCGCGGTGCGAACCGAACCAACAGCCTTGTCGAGTTCACCGCTGGCCTCGAGGCGCTCGTCGCCGGTCAAGCGCCCGACTGCCTTCTTGATACTGCCCTTCAGTTTCAGGGCAGCTCCTTTGATGCGCAGAGAGTTCATGGCGGAGCCTCCCGATTTTAAAAAATGCGACCCCGTCGATGCCAAGTGAACATCACCAGCGGAGCCGCATATTTTTGCCTAGCCGAGATACGGACAACGACGGCGAATGCCGTCATACCCCGTGTACATTCCCGTGCTGCGCTCGAATGACCGATACGTTGCCGCGCAGCGATCCCAGGCGCTTCCGCCATCGCGGCGCGCCGCGCGGGCTGCCTCCGAGAGGATTGCACCGCCGACGATTGCTGCACCGATGCCGATACCGGCGTTGCGACCGTAATTGCCGCGCGAGCGATTGCCGCGGTAGTTTCCGTACCGACGGCCATTGCGTATTCCGACGCGACGGCTACCACGCAGCCCGGCTCGCGGACCGCCGCGCCGACCGACCTGGACCTCCTCGATCAGGCTGGAACCGCTGGTTGCGGAGCTGGAGAGAGACGTCAGGCCGCCACTCGTCGGGACGGCCACAGCGGACCCAGACAGCGAGGGCAGAACGGCGCACAGTGCCGCCAGGCACATGGAACGGAGAAGAGTGCTCATGATCATATCCTTCTTTTTCTATTTGACCGACGCGCCACCGGAGCGCCTGTTGGAGTGAGGTCCGGGTGATCGTCCGTTGTTTCGAGCGATCACCAGCGGGACCCTGACCGCCGCCCAGTTCAGGCGACGCGACGCACGAGGCTGATCAGGAGCAACAGGGCGACGGCGCCCAGGGTTGCCGAGACGATCTGGCCGACCAAGTCGGTGCCGGGGTAGAGACCGAGCCGCGGCAGCAGAGAGCCGGCCAGCACGGCACCAATGATTCCGACGACGATGTTTCCGACGATCCCGAAGCCGTAGCCTTTGACGACGACGCCAGCCAGGAATCCAGCGACGGCGCCGATGAGGAGCCAGATGAGAAGTGCTTCTGCGGGCATTCTTGTTCTCCACGAATAGGATGCCGAATGGTTCGGCGAAGGGCGCGGTCGCAGCTTGCGGTCTCGAAGCACTGGCTTCAGGTGTCTGCAGCGCCGCTCGATGACCGGGAGATTGAGCCTTTCGCGCGTGCCGCGCGAGAATCGGAATGTACTCAGCCGCCCCGTGGCCGTGACGGCGCAGCGATGGCTGGACAAGTTGAGTAGAGTCCGAGGCTCACCCATTCGCCCGGAGCCCCCTAGCCTCCGGTTCATGCCCTTGGGATGTCGGATGCGTCTGACAGACCAGCACGCCGGTTCGGATCGAACGGACACAGCGACCACGCTCAGAGGAGCTGACGTTCACGACCCGCCGTCGCAGAAATGGGGCGCTCTCAGGAGGTCTCGCGTATCATGGAACTCCACTCTCACTCCGGACCACACCACCACCACCGCGTCACGGCGCTGTTTGGCGACCACCAACACTCGTTTGATATGACGGCTGGAACGACATTTGCTCAGCTGGCCGAGCAAATGGCTGATCTGGCCCAGGACAACCAGGGCTGGCCGATCGGCATCTCGGTCGTGGTCGAGCGGAACTCCAAACCGCTCCCGGCTCGTCAGACCAGGCGCCGCCGGGCCGCATCCTCGCTGGCTGCCAGCCAATGAGGGATCAATTCTTGATCGAGTTGCGTGAGGCCGTCTGGCTTATCGCGGCGCTTGGCGGCCTCTCGCTGATCAGCTTGGCGCTCGCTGGGGTCTCGGTGATCGCGGTAGAGTTTTATCGCTAGCTGCCGGTCTGCGGGACCTGAGTAGTTTCCGATGGTGCTGCGCAGGGGCACCCGCCGCTACAACCGTCCGATCAAAACAACTCATCGCTGCCGATCCTCTGGCCCCCGCGCCCGGGGCAACCGCGCGCGCGGAAAAGGTGGATAGCCATGACCATTGAACTTGCAACCCGGCGAGCCCTGCACAGGCCATGGGGCATGACCGACGTCGGCGACTGGGACAAGGCGGCGACAAGCGACGAGGCTACGGGCCCGGTCGGGGAAATCTGGTATGATCGTCCCGGCTCGCCGTCATCGCCGCCCGCGCTCCTTCTGAAGGTGCTGCTCACCAGTGCCCCGCTGTCTATCCAGGTGCACCCTGACGATGAACACGCCCGTGCGATCGGCCTGCCGAATGGAAAGTCCGAAGCCTGGCACGTGCTGAGCGCGACAGCAGATGCCCGCATCGCCCTTGGGCTCAAGCAACCGATGACCGCGCAGCAGTTGCGCATCGCGGCCCTGGACGGATCGATCTCCGACGCCGTCGCCTGGAAATCCGTTGCAATGAACGACACCATCATGGTGCCGGCTGGAACCATCCACGCAATCGGCGCAGGCCTCGTCATCGCCGAGATCCAGCAGCGCAGTGACACCACGTACCGCTTGTTCGACCACGGCCGCGCCCGGGAACTGCACATCGACCGCGCTGTCAGTGCCTCGATCGCAGGGCCGGCAGAGCCTCAGCCGCACCCCAACCGCATGAGTGCCGAGCGCACGCTCCTGGCATGCGATCGCCACTTTGTTCTTGAGCGGATGGAGTTGCCTCCCGGGTCGGCCTGGTCCCTCGAAGCCGAGAGGGAAACCTGGTTGCTCGTCCTCGCCGGCACAGCGACCGTCGGCAAGATCAGTCTCTCCAAGCGTGATGGCCTGTTTGCGAAAGCCGACACGATCAGCCTCGACGTTGGTGAAGCAGGACTGGTCGCGCTGGTGGCCTACACCGGCAGCGCGCCGGTGCCTGGAATACTGGTGCGGGCCGGCGGGCCGCCGATACGGATCGCGAGGGCGCAATCGATCTCCAGCGCGATCAAGGGGACCGCCGGACGAAATGGGGCCGCGTCGGCAAGGCCACTGAAGCGTGTCGCCTTCATCGGCAATCACCTGCCGCGCCGGTGCGGCATCGCCACGTTTACGCACGATCTGCATCAGGCTTTAGCGCTGTCACGCCCCGCATTGGAAACGTGCGTGGTCGCCATGAACGACGCGGGCCGCAGCTACGACTATCCTGACAGCGTTGCAATCGAGATCGCGGACGAGTCGATCGAAAGCTACGTGCGCGCCGCGGCCACATTGAACCGTGGCGGCTTCGACGTCGTTTCGCTTCAGCACGAGTTCGGTATTTTCGGTGGCGCGGCAGGCGGACACATCGTCGAGTTGTTGAAGCGGCTCACGATGCCGGTCGTCACGACTCTGCATACGGTGTTGGCCGAGCCATCCCCGGATCAACGCGCGGTCATGGCCGAGATCATTGCCCGCTCGGCGCGGCTGGTGGTCATGGCGCAGAAGGGGCGCGATCTCCTGCAAACGACTTATGGCGTGCCCGCTCGCATGATCGACGTGATCGCGCACGGCATTCCCGATGTTGCGTTCGTCGGGACGCACGAGGCCAAGCACAAACTTGGGCTCGACGGCAAGACGATCATCCTCACCTTCGGGCTGCTGTCGCCGAGTAAGGGCATCGAAACGGTCATCGAGGCGATGGCGGAAATCGTCGAAGCCTGCCCGAACGCCGTCTATGTCGTCCTGGGGGCATCGCATCCCAACCTCGTGCGCCATCAAGGCGAGGCCTATCGTGCGGGCCTCCAGGCACGCGTCGCCGAACTTGGACTGGACGACCATGTGACCTTTATCGATCAGTTCGTCGACCAGGCCACGCTGCTAGATTTCATAACGGCCTGCGACGTCTATGTGACGCCATATCTCAACGAAGCGCAGATGACCTCTGGTACGCTCGCTTACAGCTATGGGCTGGGCAAGGCCGTCGTCTCGACGCCGTATTGGCACGCCAGCGAACTCCTCGTCGATGGCCGTGGGATACTCGTCCCCTTCGGTGATACGCGCAGCATTGGCCGCGAGATAGCCGGTCTGCTCACCGACGAACCGCGGCGCGAGGCCCTGCGCGAGCGTGCTTACGCCGACAGCCGCTCGATGACGTGGGCGCGAACTGCCGCCACGTATCTTGCCGTCTTCGAGGCCGTCGGAAGACTGAGCCACGCGGTGCCTTACGAACCCTGGGAGCGAAAGAGCGCGGCATCGACCTCATGCCACGAGCCTGAGTTTCGGACCGGCCACTTCCTGTCGATGTGCGACAGCACCGGGCTGTTGCAGCACGCCGTCCATTCCGTTCCCGATCGCGACCATGGCTATTGCGTCGATGACAACGCCCGCGCACTCCTGCTCTCCCTCACGCTCGGTGGACCGGGCGAGCCGCGCTTTTCCAACACACTGACAACCCGTTTTGCTGCCTTCATCCAGCATGCCTGGAACCCGGACACCCGCCGCTTCCGAAATTTCATGAGCTACGATCGGCGCTGGCTGGAGCCGCAAGGCTCGCAGGACAGCCACGCGCGAACCCTGTGGGCGCTCGGCACCTGCGCTCGCGCCGATCCCGATCCTTCGCGCCGCCAATGGGCCGCAGCGCTGTTCGAACTAGCGCTTCCGGCCGTCGAGACCTTCACCTCGCCGCGGGCATGGGCATTTACGTTGCTCGGCCTCGATGCCTTTTGTGCGGGCGCCGTCGACAATCCAGCCTGCGCGCGGATGACCGGCCTGCTTGCCGAGAAACTGCTGGCGGCCTTGAGGGCCGTTGAGACACCGGATTGGGTGTGGTTCGAGGACGAGCTTGCTTATGACAATGCGCGGCTGCCACAGGCGTTGATGGCAGCGGGCGTTGCGACAAAGAACCAGCACCTGATCGATGGCGGACTCCGCGCATTGGGCTGGCTGACGACGGTGCAGTCATCACCAAACGGCACTTTCCGACCTGTGGGGACGGAGAGCTTCGGCAATCCGCGTCGCTTGCCCATGGCGTTCGACCAGCAGCCCGTCGAGGCAGCCGCCACGATCTCGGCGTGTCTGGCTGCGTGGGCGATCACGCGCCATGCCGGGTGGGCGGCCGCGGCCGCATCCGCCTTCGCATGGTTTCTCGGTCGCAACGATCTCGAAACGCCGCTGGTGGATCACGAAACGGGAAGCTGCCGGGATGGGCTGCATTGGGATCGCGCTAATGAAAACCGCGGCGCCGAGTCCGTGCTATCGTATTTGCTTGCCGTCGTCGAAATGCGGACATTCGCCCGCACAGTGACGGCTGAACATGATAAGCTGAGTTTCAATCTGGTGCGCGGCGACCAAAGTCGTGCGGCCATACCGGGATCTTTCCCAGGGGGTAATGTTGTCTCAATCCCGGTTCTTGAATCGACAAGCACTGCATCTCAGGCCAGACCCGGCCCGAGTCGTGGTCAGGCCCTTCAAGCCAGCGACTGAACCCCGCGACCTCAATCCGACCGACAAGACGCGCGCCAATCATATTGTCGAGCGGGTCATCGGGCTTGAGCCGGGCGCAGCTGCGCGGCAGCTGACGGAAGTTCTGGAAAATTTCGAAGGTCGCCACCGCGGCCTGCTCGAAATTTTCGAGGCGCGCGCGCTCGAAATGGAGGAAGCTCTCGCGCCGCACGTCACCCTCAACATGACGCAGAGATGCCTGATCGGCGCTTACTTCCTGCATGAATACTCGTTCGAAGCCTCCGCCCTGTTCAACCCGAGCATCGTCCGCCATCCCGATCAATCCGGTGCTCCAGTCGGCGGGTGCCGGTTTATTCTGAGCCTGCGCGCGGTCGGCGAAGGACACATCTCCTCATTGACCTTCCGTTCGGGGTCGATCGGACCGAACGGAAGCGTCACGGTCGATCCTACAGCCCGTCTCGCCAGCGTGCCGAAGATCGGACGTCGAACGGCGCGCGCATATGGTGACGACGTCGAAGTGATTTTCAGGGCCGGAGACGATTTGAGCGAGCGCGTCATTTTTCCCGTCACGGATGCTCAAAGCAACGGGATCGAAGACGCGCGTTTTGTGGAATTCACGCATGATGATCGCACGACCTACTTTGCAACCTACACCGCCTACAGCGGTCGGGCGATCCGGTCTGAGCTCTTGGAGACAAGCGACTTTCTGAATTTCCGCATGACGCCGCTTGCCGGCTCGGTGGCGCGAAACAAGGGCATGGCTCTATTCCCGAGAAAGTTCGATGGCCGCTATGCCATGATCGCGCGGCAAGACAATGAAAACCTCTATCTCGTCTATTCCAGCGACCTGTACAGTTGGGAAGGCGGCCAAGCGATCCTGCGTCCCGAATACCCTTGGGAGTTCGTGCAGATCGGTAGCTGCGGATCGCCAATCGAGCTGGACGACTGTTGGTTGCTGCTGACCCATGGCGTTGGACCTGTGCGCAAATACTCGATCGGCGCCGTCTTGCTGGACAAGACCGACCCATCAAAAGTCCTCGGGCGCTCTCGAGAGCCGCTCGTTAGACCTGAACCGCACGAGCGCGAAGGGTACGTGCCGAATGTCGTCTACACCTGTGGTGCGATGCGACACGGTGACCAGATCATCCTGCCCTATGCCGTATCCGACACCTTCTCGAATTTCGCCACCATCAAAATAGACGACTTGCTGCGATCCATTTTGGACGCGTAGTCCCTTTTATTAGTGGCTGGAATTCTGAGGTGGGGCGGGCATGAGTTGGCGGCCGGGTTCACGGCGATATGTTCGGGGAAGTTGGGAACGCGTTCGGGGTTGCCGCAAGGGGCGCGCGGCACATGCCGCGTCGATCAGAGGCCGCAAGCGGTAATGGAGCCGGTCATCAACGCAAGTCTTCCCCGGGGCTCTGGTTGCGAACAGGACTGCGAACCACGGGAAAGGGGGCGCCGAAGGCAACCACGGCGGCTTGGAGCACGTCCTTACGACCGATGATGCGGATCCACGATTCGTCGACCCGGATTCGGTCGGCGATCCATACGACCCAGGCACTGCGGAAGGCCACCTCGGTGGTGGTCGAGCGCCGTAGGACGCGGAATCTGTGCATCGGCGCCGGACCAGTGAGCCGCTCAGCGCCTGCCGACAGCACCCAGGCCGCCACCAAGCTCCATCCCTGCTGACCGCATAGAAACCTCGTCAGAATAGGCATCAGCCGCGCGGACAGTCACGCTCTGGGTGGGTCAATATTGCGCGCCGATCCTGGCTCAATGTTCCGCGCCAATTGACAATATCCTCCCAAGTCGACGCTAGCCCGAAGCGTTCGCCGAGGAAATCGATGAACGCGCGGACTTTGGCGGCGAGATAGCGGTTCGGCACATACAGCGCGTAGATGCCGAGCTCTGAGATGGCAAAATCGGGAAGAACGACCGATAGCCGTCCGGCCCTGATGTCGGGACCGATGAGAAAGGTCGGCAGCCGCGTGATCCCCTCACCGGCCAGCGCCGCGGAGCGCAGCACGTCACCGTTGTTGGAGCACAGGACCGAGGTGATGGGGACATTGATCGCCTCGCCATCACGGCCGGTGATCTGCCAGCGCTGCAGCGTGGTCGTGTGACCGAAGACGAGGCAGCGGTGATCGGCGAGATCGCCCGGTGTCGTCGGTGTGCCGTGCCGCGCCAGATAGTCCGGCGAAGCGGCGAGCAGGATGCGCGTGGACGCGAGCTTGCGCGCGATCAGGCTCGAGTCCTGTAACTGCGCGATGCGGATCGTGACGTCGACGCCCTCCTCGACCGGATCGATGAAGCGATCCGACAGCGTCAACTCGACACGCAACTCCGGATAGGCCGCCATGAAAGCGGCCACGGCCTCGCCAAGGTAGAGCGCTCCAAACGACATCGGCGCGTTGACCTTCAGCACGCCCTTTGGCTCGGCGTGGAGCCGGGAGACCTGCATCTCCGTCTCCTCGATGCGCGACAGGATATCCACGCAGCGCTCAAAGTAGGCGATCCCAGCTTCCGTCGTGCTGACGCGCCGCGTCGTCCGGTCGAGGAGGCGCGCGCCGAGGATCTGCTCCAATTCCATCACGCCTTTGCTGACGGCGGAGCGGGTGAGGCCGAGTTGGCGTCCGGCCTCCGCGAAGCTGCCGGTCGCCACCACTTTCGCATAGGCGCGCATGGCGTCGAGCTTGTCCATGATTGCGTCCGTAATGGAACCAGTTTGTGTCCGCTTGTGTAGATTGCACGCCAGGACGCGTCAACGTATCTCTAGCCCCAGAGACGATCCGGCACGCAGCGAGGCCGGCGGCAACATACAGGAGGTCACGATCATGGCTCTGACCATCAGGCGCTCCGAAGAGCGCGGTAAGGCCGACTTCGGCTGGCTCAAGTCCCGCCATAGCTTCTCGTTCGGCCACTACCACGATCCCGCGCACATGGGCTTCGGCCCACTGCGCGTCATCAACGAGGACCGCGTCGCCCCCGGGGGCGGCTTCCCGACCCACCCGCACAGCGACATGGAGATCCTGTCCTACGTGCTGGAGGGGGGCCTCGAGCACAAGGACAGCCTCGGCACCGGCTCGGTTATCCAGCCTGGCGATGTGCAGCGGATGTCCGCGGGCACCGGTGTGCGCCACAGCGAGTACAACGCGTCTAAGAGCGAGCCCGTGCACTTCCTGCAGATCTGGATCATTCCGGAGAAGCAGGGCATCGCGCCCGGCTACGAGCAGAAAACCTTCGGCGACGGCGAGAAGCGGGGACGGCTGGCTCTCATCGGCTCGCGCGACGGCCGGGACGGTTCGGTCGTCATCCACCAGGACGTCGCGCTCTACGCGAGCATTCTGGAGCCGGGCGAGACCGTCGCCCACGAGGCCGGAGCAAACCGGGGCGTCTGGGTGCAGGTCGCGCGCGGCGCCGTCAAGGTCGATGGCCACGCGGTCGAGGCGGGCGATGCTGTCGCCATCGAAGGCCCCGGCCGGGTGAGTATCGAAGCCGTCGAGGCCGCCGAGTTCCTGCTGTTCGACCTGCCGCTCTGAGCCTGCCCACAGGCATTCAAATCGAACGGTGCGCTCCGCGTCGGGGCGCACCGAATGCGGGCTGCTGTCCGCCTTCCAGACCACGTTCCAATCCCCAATCAGGAGACCTCATCATGACCCGTCTTGCAAATCCCACCGTTCCAACCGCTGCCGCAGCGAGCACCTCCGCCATCGACTCCGACACCGTCGCCTGGACGCTCGTCCGCTTCGCAACCGGCCTGATCCTCGTACCTCACGGCGCGCAGAAGTTGTTCGGCGTGTTCGGCGGCCATGGGCTGTCCGCCACCGCGCAATTCTTCGAGCAGTCGCTTGGGCTCTATCCGGGGCTGCTGTTTGCCGGCGCGGCGGGCCTCACGGAGTTCTTCGGCGGGCTGTTCCTAGCGCTTGGCCTGCTGACCCGGCTCTCGGCCGCGGCCGTCGTCGCGCTGATGGCTTACGCCGCATTCGCCGTGCATCTCGGCAATGGGTTCTTCTGGACCAACGGCGGGCTCGAATATCCGCTGCTCTGGGGCCTCGTCGCGCTGGCACTCGTTATTCGCGGCGGTGGTGCGTGGTCCATCGACCGCCGCATCGGGTGGCGGTTCTAACGGCAATGGAATGGACCCCTCGACGCTCTGCGGATCGGCAGTCCCGTGGAACCTCATCGTCGGTCGGGCTAGGGGCTATCGTCGAGGGTGTTCTTCGATCGAGTGATCGGACTGCGCCGACAGGCGGCGCAGTTCCGACGTAAGCCGTGGCGCCGCCCAGTCGACGAACGCGCGGACCTTTGACGCCAGCAGGCGGCCGTCGGGGTAGACGATGTGGACGGGGACGCCGGCAGGCCAGTGCGCGGCGAGCACCGGTTTCAGTCGGCCGGCGCGGATGCTTTCTCCAGCCATGTAGCAGTAGAGGCTCGCGATTCCGTGACCGGCTTCCGCCGCCAGCAGAGCGGCCGCGGCGTCATTGACCTCGAAGACCGGGCGCACGGGAATACTCAAAGGCTTGCCGCCGACGGCCAAAGTCATCTCGCGGCTCGGCATCAGTCCGGTGAAGCCGACAATGCTGTGTGTCTTGAGGTCAGCCGGGCTTTGTGGCTCGCTGCGCTTGTCGAGGTAGCTGGGGCTTGCCACAACGACGCGGCGGACCTCGCCCACCCGGCGCGCGATGATCGTCGAATCCGGCAACTCTCCGATACGGATGCCGACATCGATGCCCTCTTCCACGAGATTGACCACGCGATCGAGAAGCACGAGCGATGCCGTGATGCGGGGGTGCGCGGCAAGGAAGTCTCCCAGAATGGACGTCAGCGCCATCCGCCCGAAGGTCACTGACGCCGTGATCGTCAGGTGGCCGCTCGGGGTTGCCGCCGCTCCGGTGATCTCGCGCTCGGCGTGATCGAGTTCCGCCAGCAGCCTGCGCGCGGTCTCAAGAAAGCGCTGTCCGGGCTCGGTGAGGCTCAGGCTGCGGGTGGTGCGGCTGAGCAGGCGAGCGCCGAGCCGACCCTCCAGGGCAGAGACGGTTCGCGTCACTGCTGGCGGTGACATGTTGAGCCGACGCCCCGCACTCGCGAAGCTGCCGGCCTCGACGATGGCCACGAACACCTCCATCTCGCGCAGTCGATCCATTTATCATTCCTCATCGAGGAACAATCCGTTCCACATGGCGCGCATTCCTGCAATCGCAATGGTCTGTCACGTTGTCGGTGCTGGCGGACACACCCCTCGGACGCCGCCAGACGCAGAACGAACCAGCTTGCCCGGCGGTCGCACCGCCAAAGGAGACCAGGATGAGCAATCGCCTTTCCCGCCGGGGCCTTCTGGCCTCCCTCGCCGTCGCCCCGATCGCAGCCGTGCCGCTCACCGGCTTGCTGCAATCGAC
>JBGSQO010000081.1:0-5521 GCA_041738055.1 Filomicrobium sp. | reverse complement strand
TCTGTGCCCGTCAACGCCTCGGGAGCCGCCTTCCGCGCATACCAGCTGGCGACGAGCCCGTCCGCCAAGGCCGAGGCGCTGGTGGTACTGGCTGAGGCACTGGAATTGCGCTCGTTCTGGCGCCCGGCCCTGGAGGCGTTGAAGGCCAGCCTCGCCCTGCAGGAAAGCCAGCCCGTGCGCGCCACGTTCGACCGGCTGCGCACCGCCCACGGCTTCCGCATGACCGACTACACGACGGAGACCAACGCCAGCCCGCCGCGTCTGTGCCTGCAGTTCTCCGAGCCGCTGTCGAAGCAGACGACCGACTTCACGCCGTTCGTATCGATTGGTGGCCGCGATCCGCAGAGCTTGGCCGCCGACGGCAACCAGCTGTGCGTCGAGGGCCTGGAGCACGGCAAGCGCTATGAAATCCAGTTGAAGGCGGGGCTGCCGTCCGACGTCGGTGAAAGCCTGGAGAAGACCGTCGAGATCGCCGCCTATGTTCCCGACCGCAAGCCCTTCGTGCACTTTGGCGGCCGGGCCTATGTGCTGCCCTCGCGCGGCCAGCAGGGCATCCCGATCGTCTCGGTCAATACCGACGGCGTCGATGTCGAGGTCTATCGCGTCGGCGATCGCAGCCTGTCGACCCTGATCGGCAGCGGCGAACTGGAGCGCCAGCTCTCCACCTATGACCTCGAGACGCTGCGCGACCGCACCGGCGAGAAGGTCTATGCGGGTACGCTGGCGGTCAAGAACGGCCACAACGCCGAGGTGACGACGGCGTTCCCGGTGAGCGAGGCCATCGGCACGCTGAAGCCCGGCGCCTACGTGATGACCGCCAAGGCCGCCACACCGTCCTCGGAGGAGCAATACCAGCTCGCCACCCAGTGGTTCATCGTCTCTGACCTCGGCCTCACGGCGTTTTCGGGAGAGGGCGGCGTCGATGCCTTCGTGCGTTCACTGGCCGAGACCAAGCCCGTTTCCGGTATCGAGGTGCGCCTGATCGCCCGCAATAACGAGGTGCTGGCGACGGCGACGACCGATGCCAGCGGCCACGTCCGCTTTGAAGGCGCGCTCGCTCGTGGCGAAGGGGGTCTGGCCCCGGCCATCCTCGTCGCTCAGGGCAGTGCCACGGACTACGCCTTTCTCGACCTGACGGCCGCCGCCTTCGACCTGACCGACCGTGGCGTCAAGGGCCGCGAGGTCTCCGGCCCCATCGACTCCTTCCTCTACACTGAGCGCGGCGTCTACCGCCCCGGCGAGGCGGTCAACTTTACTGCGCTGGTTCGCGACTCTGCCGGACGTGCCTCCAGCCTGCCTGTTACGCTGATCGTCACCCGCCCCGATGGCGTCGAGCATCGCCGCGTTGCGCTGACCGCTGACCAACTGGGTGGCCGCACCACGCTGCTGTCGCTCAGCGGTGGCGCCATGACCGGAACCTGGCGCGCCAAGGTCCACGTCGATCCCGCAGAGGACGCGATTGCCGAGACGGCGTTCCTGGTCGAAGACTTCGTACCCGAGCGCCTGGACCTGAAGTTGGAGGCCAAGACGCCCGTCCTGAAGGTCGGCGCAACCGCCACCATCTCCGCGAGCGGCAAGTATCTCTACGGCCCGCCCGCTGCAGGTCTCTCGACTGAAGCCGAGATCATCGTGCGGGCGGCCGCCAGCGGACTGCCGGACCTGCCCGGCTACCAGTTCGGCCAGTACGACGAGGAAATCTCGCCCGTCCGCGAGGAGGTGGCCGAGACGCCGGATATGGGCGACGACGGCAAGGCCGAGATCGCCGTGGGCCTGCCCGAGATCCCCGATACGGCCAAGCCCCTGGAAGCTCAGCTGCTGATCCGCCTCGCCGAGCCGGGTGGGCGCACCATCGAGCGGAGCCTCGTGCTCCCAGTCGATCCGGGCAAGCCGCGCATCGGCGTCAAGCCGTTGTTCAACGCGTCGTCGCTCGGAGAAGGCCAAGCCGCCACGTTCAACGTCGTCATGCTGGGAGCCGACGGCAAACCAGCCGCCGCCAAGAGCCTCGCCTGGGAGCTGAAGCGGATCGACACACGCTGGCAGTGGTACAGCCGCGACGGCTCGTGGGCCTATGACGCCGTGACCCTCAAGACGCCGGTCGCCAACGGCAAGCTGGACATCGCAGTTGGCGGCACGCCCGGCATGGTGTCCGCCCCCGTCGACTATGGCCGCTATGTGCTGGAGGTCAAAGCCGAGGGCGACAACGCCCCCGTCACATCGGTCGCCTTCACGGCCGGCTGGTATCAGAGCGAGAGCCAGGCCGACAGCCCGGAAGTCCTCGACGTCGCCCTCGACCGCAAGACCTACAAGCCCGGCGAGACGGCAAAGCTGCGCATTGCCACCCGCGAGGCTGGCACCGCGCTCGTCGCCGTCATCGGTGCTGATGGCCTCAAGTCCTATAAGGAAGCCGCCATCGCCAAGGGCGGCGGAGATGTCGAGATCGCGGTCGGCGACGACTGGGGTCCTGGCGCCTACGCCACGGCGCTGTTCTACCGGCCGATGAACGAGAGCCTGAAGCGCATGCCGCAGCGCTCGCTGGGTCTGGCCTGGATCGGCATGGATCAGGCGGCTCGCACGCTGCCGATCACCCTGTCGGCGGCCGAGAAGGTGAAGTCCGGCACCGAACTCAAGATTCCCGTCAAGGTCGCGGGTCTGGAGCCGGGAGAGGCTGCCCGCATCACCATTGCCGCCGTCGATGTCGGCATCCTGAACCTGACCAACTTCAAGGCCCCCGCGCCGGAGGCCTGGTTCAACGCCCAGACGCGGATGTCCGCCGAGGTGCGTGACTTCTACGGTCGCCTCATCGACGGCATGCGCGCTGAGCGTGGCACGCTTCGCTCCGGCGGAGACGGCGATGCCGGCATGCAGATCGAGGGCAGCCCCCCGGTGGAAGCAACCGTCGCCGAGTTCTCCGGCATCCTGGAAGTCGGCCCCGACGGCACCGCTGAAGCCGCCTTCGACATGCCCGACTTCAACGGCACCGTCCGCATCATGGCGGTGGCCTGGAGCAAGTCGAAGACGGGGCACGCCACGCAGGACGTCATCGTCCGTGACAAGGTCGCCCTCGTCGCCTCGGCCCCGCGCTTCCTGACGCTGGGTGACGAAGCCATGCTCGGCGTCGACATGCACAACGTCGAAGGCCCCGCCGGCACCTACGCGATCTCGGTCGCCGAGGACGAAGCCGCCACCGGCAGCGGCAAAAGCCTGCTCGGCAAGGACGTGAGCCTTGCGGCCGGCGAGAGGAAGCGCGAGCGGGTGGCCCTGAAACCGGCCCGCGTTGGCCGCCAGACCTACCTCGTGCGCGTGTCCGGTCCTGACGGCATCGAGGTCAAACGGCAGCTGACGTTCGACGTCAAGCCGCCGGCCGGCGACATCAAGCGGACGAGCGTCATCGCGCTCGCTCCCGGCGCCAACCTGACGCTGTCGCCCGATCTGGTGACGGACCTGATCCCGGAGCGGACCGAGTTGAACATCTCCGTCGGGCCGGCCGCCCGCTTCGATGTGCCGGGCCTCATTGCCCAGCTCGACCGCTACCCCTACGGCTGCGCCGAGCAGACGGTGAGCCGCGCCCTGCCGCTCGTCTACGCCAGTGCACTGGCCGCACGCTCGGGTGTCACCATGGAAGCCGGCATCAAAGAGCGCGTACAGAAAGCCATTGGCCGCGTGCTGGAGATGCAGGACTCGTCGGGCGCCTTCGGGGCCTGGGGGCCATCCCACACCAACATCTGGTTGACGGCGTTCGTCACCGATTTCCTGTCGCGGGCCCGGGAGGCTGGCTATCAGGTCGACCAACAGCCCTTCGAGCAGGCCCTCGACCGGCTCGCCAACTTCATCGCCTACGCCCAGGACTTCCAGGCCGGTGGTGAGGATCGCGCCTACGCACTCTACGTTCTGGCCCGTAACGGCCGGGCACCCGCGGGCGAGGTGCGCTACTACGCGGACGCCCGCCTCGAACGCTTCACCAGTGCGCTGGCCAAGGCACAGCTCGGTGCGGCACTCGCCATGATCGGTGACAAGGAGCGGGCGGAGCGGGCTTTCGGCGCGGCCGTCACGCAGATCAGCCGGGAAGAGACGGACGCCGAGAAGGCCTACGCCTACGCCCGTAGCGACTACGGTACGTGGCTGCGCGACGGCGCTGCTCTCGTGGCACTGTCGGCGGAATCGGGTCTCGTCTCGGCACCGCGGGCCAAGCTGATCGACGCGGTCGCCAAGGGCTATCTGTCCAAGCGCTACACCTCGACGCAGGAACAGGCGTGGCTGCTGCTGGCGGTCAACGCACTGACGGGTGAGGGCCAGAAGACCGGCCTCAGCGTCGACGGCGTCCGCCACGATGGTCCGCTGGTTCGCAAGCTGACGGCGCAGGCGCTAGATGCGGGCGATATCAAGATCCGCAACGAGGGCGAGGCCTCCATCGATGCGGTCGTCTCCGTCGTCGGCGCGAGCCTGACGCCGGAACCGGCCACCGCCAACGGCTTCAGCATCGAGCGGGCCTATTACACGCTGGCCGGCGAAAAAGTGGAGCTGGCGAGCGCCACGGGTGGGCAGTCGCGTATCAGTCAGAACGAGCGGCTGGTGACGGTGGTGACGGTCAAGACCGAGAACGCCGGTGGGCGCCTGCTGGTGGTCGACCGCCTGCCGGCCGGCTTCGAGATCGAGAACCCGCGCATCGTCGGCTCGGGTGATGTCTCCAGCCTGTCGTGGTTGAAAACGGACGTCGCCCCCGAGCACGCCGAGTTCCGCGACGACCGGATGGCGGCAGCTTTCAACCTGTTCGGCGACGGCAACGAGGCGGCAAAGCCCGCCGGCACCACAGCGCAGATCGCCTACGTGATCCGCGCCGTGACGCCCGGCAGCTTCGTCCACCCGGCAGCCACAGTCGAGGATATGTACGTCCCCGAGCGCCATGCCCGCACGGCCGCCGGCCGCTTGTCGGTCATAGCCGAGGGCAAGTGAGGCGGATGCCATGCTTGGCTGGTTGAAACGATGGGTGCGGGGTGGGGGCGGCGAGGTCGAGGTGGTCGCGCCACTGCTCCCCGCCCAGCACCGTCACCCCGGCGAAGGCAGGGGCCAAAGTGAAGTGCGGGGGCTCTGCCCCGCCAACACTCAGAAAACTGGTGTTGGATGCGCCCCCGGACCCCGCGCGGGGGATCACCCCGTTTGCCTCTTCTGGTCAACCGGCCTGCCCCAAACTCCAGGTGATGGTTCCAAGGGCTTAGCCCTTGGTGGGGGTCGAGGGGGCAAGGCCCCTTCGTCTTCACTGGCCCCCGCACAGCAAGCGCCCGGTCGGCCAACTATCTTGGCGCGTACGGGGGCCAACCCCCACGTCACAATGCGAACCTTAGGGATTGCGACCCTCGCCGCCTTCACCCTGGCCGGCTGGCTCGCCCTAGAACGCGGGATTGCCTCGATCGGCCCTGCCCCCTTGGCGGCGGCCGATGCCATCTCGCCGATCGTCGTCGACCGCAACGGCCGTCTGTTGCGGGCGTTCACCACGCCGGACGGCCGCTGGCGGCTGCCTGTCAGC
>JBGSQO010000071.1:0-1842 GCA_041738055.1 Filomicrobium sp. | reverse complement strand
CGGATCTCCGACGCGGCCCCGCCGATGCCGCTCTGGATGGAGACCGGTGTGCGCGCCTGCCGCCGAGGCGGGCCGGTGCGGCAGGCCATCGTCGCCTGGTTCAACCGTCAGCCGCTGGTGCGCTTCATTTCCCGCTCGCTGTTGCGCCGGATCGTCGTCTCGAACATGCTCGGGTTCGTCATCCTGTTCACCGGCATCATCTACCTGAGCCTCAACTCCAGCTGGCTCATCAATGCCAAGCGCGAGGCCCTGCGCATCCAGGGCGAGATCATCGCCGCCGCCATTGCCGGCGAGGCCCGCGTCGTCAGAGACCAGATCGTCGTCGATCCCGACCGGCTGCCGGCCGGCACCGACGCGCTGATCCCGTTCCGCGACGATGCGTTCTCCTCGCTGGAGATGTCGATCCGGCCCGAAGTCGTCGGCCCCATGATCAAGCGGCTGACACGCCCGACCAACACCCGCGCCCGCGTTCTCGACCGCAGCGGCAACCTCGTCGTCGACAGCGCCAGCCTGTTGTCGCGCGGCCAGATCGGGGACGCCAACGGCACCCAGGCCGCGACCGACGGCGGCGAGCGCCCTAAGACGAAGAACTTCTGGACGCGCCTGCGCTACTGGCTGATCGGCAAGGAGGTGCAGGTCTACCGCGACATGGACTCGACCAACGCTCAGCATTACCCCGAGGTCCGCGAGGCGTTGAAGGGCAACCACACGGCGATGTTGTTCCTCGACGAGAAGGGCCAGCAGATCGTCTCGGCCGTGGTGCCGATCAAGCGCGCCAACAATATCCATGGCGTCCTGATGCTCTCGACGCGTCCCGGCGAGATCGACGAGGCACAAGCCGAGGCCTTCGAGATCATCTGGCCGATGGCGGGGCTTGCCTTGCTGGCTTCGTTATTGACGTCGTGGATGCTGCACCGCACGGTCGCCGATCCGGTCAAGCAGCTGTCGGTCGCCGCCGAGCACGTCAGCCGCGATATCAACGCCTACACGCGCATGCCCGACTACACCGACCGCAAGGACGAAGTCGGCCAGATGTCGAAGGCGTTCAACGCCATGACCGCCTCGCTCTATAGCCGCATCGAGGCCTCCGAGCGCTTTGCCGCCGATGTCGCCCACGAGTTGAAGAACCCGCTGACCGCCGCCAGTTCCACCGCCCAGTCGCTCGAGTACGCCCGCACCGACGAACAGCGCGAGCAACTCGTGGTGCAGATCCAGTGCGAGCTCAAGCGCCTCAATCGCCTGATCACGGACGTCTCCAGCGCTTCCCGTCTCGACGCCGAACTGGCCCGCCAGCAGCAGGAGCCGGTCGACCTGCGCAGCGTGCTCGGCAGCGTGTTGTCGATCTTCGAGGACAAGGCCGAGCGCAACGGTGTGCGCCTCACACTCGACTTCGGCACCGAAGGCCCGGAGGCCTACGTCGTGAGCGGCAACGACGGCCGCCTGGGACAGGTGTTCACCAATCTCGTGGACAATGCCCTGTCGTTCTCCAGTTCGGGCGGCGCTGTAAGCATCACCGCGCGCGTGGAGGGCGAGGATGTGGTGGTCGAGATCGACGACGAAGGCCCCGGCGTCGACGAGGACAAGCTGGCCACTATCTTCGACCGCTTCTACACTTACCGGCCGACGAAGCACACGAGCCGCGGCAACAACTCCGGCCTCGGGCTGTCGATCACCCGGGAGATCATCAAGGCCCACGGCGGGCGCATCTGGGCGGAGAACCGCTACCGGATGAGCAGCGAGTCGAAGGATGACGACCGCAGCCCGGAGCGCCAGCGCATCGGCGCCCGCTTCATCGCCACCCTGCCGGTCCTGCGCCAAACGACACGCGGCGGCCCGGCCGGC
>JBGSQO010000063.1:0-3259 GCA_041738055.1 Filomicrobium sp. | reverse complement strand
CTCGACCAGCACATGGCCTTGCTTGACGCGCTCGCCGTCGGTGAAGTTGATCTTCGCGACCACCTCGGTCACCTGGGCCGTAATGGTCACCTGTTCATTGGCGCGCAGCGTGCCCAGCGCCTCCAGCTTGTCCACGACGGCCTCGCGGCGGGCCTCGGCGGCGAATACCGGCACCGGCGGCTGTGCTTTCTGCGCGACGGCGCCCACGGCCGCAGCGAAAACGCTGGTGAGGGCAACGGCGAACGCAGGCCAAGCTGCGCCCCTGTGGATCGCGAAAGTCATCGGGTTTTCCTGTTCATGCTGGAAGACTACGCTCTCACCCTCGCGAACGATCCGGTCATGTCCCCATCCCGAGGTCACAGCTTCGTGAGCGTGCCGTACCGTTCGGCCCCGTCGCCACACGGTGCGGCCAATCCGATGAGGTTAACCTTTCGGCAAGCGAATCGGTCGACAAACGCACGTCGCATGTGTGGCGCTTGCGCGACAGCCGAAAAACAGAAGTTCCAATTTCCACCACCTCCGATGCTCGGCAGCCCGGTCGAGACTTGTGTCCGCGTCGGCGACCCTGCACAGTCATGGGATCAGAATTGGATACCACTGATCCACGTCAGCCGTCACCGGCCATAGACGCTTCGGGTCTCCGAGTTCGAGTGCATTGTTCCTGCCGCCACCCAGCCAGCAACGGGATCTCGAGCATGCCTAGTTTCACTTCGCTCCGCAGCCGCCTTTTCGCCGCCGGCCTCACGGCCTTCACCATCGCGACCAGCGCAACCGCCGCATCCGCGCAGGACCTGCTGTCGTTCCTGTGGTCGGGCGGGTCCCGATCGACGGTCTCCTTCCCCGCGAGCGTGGCGCCGCGCCAGATCATCGTCAGCTTCGGCGACCGCAAGCTCTACTGGGTGCACCAGCAGGGCGAGGCGATCAGCTATCCGATCGCGGTGCCTCGCCAGCAATCGCGCTGGTCGGGCGTGACGACCGTGTCGGCCAAGCGCATCAACCCGGGCTGGACACCGACGGCCGAGATGCGCCGCGAGAACCCCAAGCTGCCGGTCCACGTGCCCGGCGGGCATCCGCTGAATCCGCTCGGCTCGCGCGCGCTCTATCTCGGCTCGAGCATGTACCGCATCCACGGCACCGATGCCCCCTGGACCATCGGCACGGCGGCCTCCAAGGGCTGCGTGCGCATGCTCAACGAAGATGCCGAGGACCTCTATGCCCGTGTGCCGACCGGCACCAAGGTCACCGTCACCTGGAAGACGTTCGCCCAGTACACGTCGGCTTGGTGACACGGCTCCAAGCGAACATCGCGATCGTAAGCGGTCACGGGTGTGGGCTGGTTCGGCCTGCACCCCTCTGCTATTAGGCCACTGCGAACAACGCCCATGCCGAACGCCCCACAGGGGTACGCGATAGCCCCTGCGCCCCGCCAAGATCAGACGCCCCCAACACACCGGAGCCGATCACCGTGAGCACCCTGCGTCAGCGGCTGACTATCGTTTGCCTACTCGCCGTCTCCGGCATTGCGCCCATCGACGAGGCTTTGGCCAAGCCCCGCAAGCCGCTGACGTGCAGCTTCATTGCCAGCCGCTGCCGCATCGAGTGCATCAATGCCGCCCCGGCCGTATTCTGTGGGACGTACTGCTCCGACAAGCGCCGCGAGTGCCTAGCGACCGGCAACTGGACCGGCATCCAGCGCAGTTTCTCCAACGTGGTCCGCAAGTAGCCTCGGAATCCGCGACACGCTTGAGGCCGCGATCTCGGCGCGACAGCCAGCCGGCCGGGGTGCCGAGAGAGCCTCAGCGCCCTTGCACGAGATTGACGCTACCCATGGCCTGCTGCACCGTCTTGACCACCGAGAACGCATCCTTGAGCTGACTGAGTTCGAGCTGTGAGATCTCGTCGGTCGGCATGAAGTTGTCCGGCTTCTTGCCCTCGCGCACCTGTCGCGCCTGATGCCGGAGCCGGAACATGGCGATGAACTCGAAGGCGGCGAGCAGATCGCGCGCGCCCGCCTCGTCGAGCACGCTGGCCGCCCGCCCCTCCTCCAGCCGCCGGTGGGTGTTGACCTCCGCCACACCCGCCGTCAGCGCATAGACGCGGGCGAGATCGATGATCGGCGCCGTCCCCGACATCTTGAGGTCGATCTGGTTCTTGCGCTCGCCCGACCACGGCACCGACAGCATGCCGAACAGGCCGATCGGCGGCTTGTGCGTCAGCGCATTCGACAGCATGTGCGCGATGAACAAGCCGTTGGCCTTGGCCCGGTGCAGCGCCTCGTCCTGCAGGCCCTCGAACAGCCGGGTCTCGCCCCAGATCGGCCGGAGGTCGAACATCACCGACGCCAGCATCTGTGATTCCGGATCGGGCTTGTCCACCCAGGTGCGGAAATAGCCGCGCCACACGCCGACCGGCTGACGCCAGCGCGGGTTGCTCGCCATCATGTCGCCCGGGCAGTAGACGTAGCCGCAGGCATTGAGCCCGTCGCAGACGAACTTCGCCATAGCCTCGAAATAGGCGCCGTGTTTGCCCTCTTCGTAGCTGTCGTCGAGGATGAGGCAGTTGTCCTGATCGGTCTGGCCGGTCTGCTCCTGACGGCCTTGCGAGCCGCAAGCCGCCCAGAGGTAGGGGATCGGCGGCCGGCCGAGGCGGTTCTCCGCAAGGCCGAGGAGCCGGGTGGTGCAGGCATCCGTGATCGAGGTGATGATGCGGCCGATCTTGTGCGCGGACGCCCCCGAATCGATCAGCGAGACGAGCAGGCCCGGCAGCCCCTTGGTGATGCGCGCCATGCCCGCGGCGGTATCCTGGCGGTGGATTTCGCCGATCATATAGATGGCCGAGCGCGACTGCGCGCGCACGAGATTGGTGTGGGTGATGATGCCCACGAGCTTGCCGTTCTCGGTCAGCGGCAGGTGCGAGAAGTTGTGCGTCATCATCAGGACGAGCGCATCGAACGCCAGCGCATCCGGCTCCAGCGACACCGGACCGACGGTCATCACGTCCAGCATCGGCGCATCCACGCTCATGCCCTCGGCGATCACGCGGTCCCTCAGGTCGCCGTCCGTGACGATGCCGATGAGCTTGCCGTCGGCCATGACGGGCAGGCAGGAAATATTGTGCGTCCGCATCAGCTGCGCACCCTCGCGCACGCTGGCGTCGGGCGAGATGGTGATCGGCCCGGCCGTCATCAGGTCGCGCGCCGTCGTCGTCATCATGTCAGGTCCGGCGCCGTGCATTTCGGGCGGCGGCAGCGCGGTCGGCG
>JBGSQO010000681.1:0-17539 GCA_041738055.1 Filomicrobium sp. | reverse complement strand
GCTCGGCGTACCAGGCGAGCTTGTCGCGCAGCGAGACGACGGTGCCGATGATGGTCAGGGCCGGTCCGGTGATGTCGGCTTCCCCGGCCCGCGCGGCGATATCGGCAATTGTGCCAGTTACAACCCGTTGGTTGGGCCGCGTGCCGTTCTCGACGATGGCGACGGGCATCGTCGGATCGGCCCCATGTGCGATGAAATCGGTCATCAGGTCGCCGAGATAGGCGAGGCCCATATAGATGACGACGGTCTGGTTGGGCTGCAGGACGGTCGCCCACTCCGCCGACAGCCGCCCGGTCTTGGTGTGACCGGTGACGAACACGCAGGCCTGGGCGTGATCACGGTGGGTCAGCGGAATGCCCGCAAAGCTGGCGCACCCGGAGGCGGCCGTCACGCCGGGTACGATCTGGAACGGGATACCCTCGGCGGCCAGCAATTCGATCTCCTCGCCGCCCCGGCCGAAGATAAAGGGGTCGCCGCCCTTGAGCCGCAGCACACGCTTTCCCTGCTTGGCCAGCGTCACGAGCAAGCGCGAGATGTCCTCCTGCGGCAGCGCGTGGTCATTGCGGCGTTTGCCGACATAGACCCGTTCGGCATCGCGGCGGACGAGGTCGAGGATCGGGCTGCCGACGAGCCTGTCATAGACCACGACGTCGGCGCGTTGCATCAGGCGCAGCGCTCGGAAGGTGAGGAGATCGGGGTCCCCGGGGCCGCCACCGACGAGGTAGACTTCACCCTGCTTAGAGGCGCCATCGGACAGAAACGCGTCGGCCTGGGCCTCGAGTTCGCGGCGCGCGCGCGGTTCATCGCCCGACAGCACGAGGTCGGCGACGGTGCCGTCGAGAACGCGCTCCAGGAAGCGGCGGCGCTGGGCGACGTCGGGGAGCTTTGCCACGAGGCTGTCGCGGACGTCGCCGAGGAAGCGGGCGAGGTTGCCGAACGAGGCGGGGATCACAGCCTCCAGCCGCTGGCGCAGCAGGCGTCCCAGCAGTGGCGAGGTCCCCGCCGACGAAATGGCGATGACCAGAGGCGAGCGGTCGATGATCGAGGGCATCGAGAAGTCGCTGGCGTCGGGCTTCTCGTTGACGTGGGTCAACACGCCAGCCGCCGCCGCCATGTCACGCGCGACCCGGTTATGCCGGGCATCGTTGCAGGCGGCAAACAGCAGGGTTACGCCATTGAGATCGGCCGCCGAGAGGTCGCCAAGGCGCACGTCCAGCCGCGGGTGTCCGTCGATCTCTTCGAACTCTGGTCCGAGATCGGGGGCGACGACCAGGACATCGGCACCGGCCCGGAGCGCCGTCTCGGCCTTCAGCCGCGCGGCAGCGCCCCCGCCGGTGACGATCACCTTGCGGCCCTTCAGATTGAGGCAGACGGGCAACTGCTCCATTGTCGTCACTCCAGTGGCTCTTCTGGGGAGCCCTTGCCAATTCAGTCAGACCGGCCGCAGGCAGGCCAGTACCGCTAGCTCGTCAGGTGCTGCTGCCGTCCGCATCCGGGGCGGCTGCAGGCGATTCGGGCGACCCGTTTGCATCCTCGGCCTCGATGCGAGCGCACCAGGCAAGCATTTCGTCGGCGATGGCGCGGGCCGTCTCGACGTCGAGGTCGAGCAGTGTGAAGCGGTGGCCCTCGCGGATGCGCAGGCGGAACAGCCGCATGCCGCTGTCGAAACGGGCGTCCTGAAGCACGACCTCGCGCCGGTAGGGCGCCGCGATCATCCGCAGGTCCAGACAGGTGACATCGCTCACGAACGGCCTCCGAGATAGCGGGGGCCGAGGGCAAACACGCGCTCGATTTCCGTCTGCCACTTCTTGGGCGTATCGCCGAAGTCGGGCTTCACGTCGTAGGCGATGAAGCGGACGCCCTCGCCAGCCGACTTGGCGACCAGCTCCAGTAATGCGGCAAACGTATTGACCTGTGGATTGTAGATGATGAGGTCGCTCAGATTGACCATGCCCGGCTCGCGCTCGAGTTCTTTGCTCATCTGGTCCGTTCTCCCTGTTGGTCCGAGGTCTTTGAGACTCCACGTCTCAAGCCCGGTGATTGTGACTTGGTCTCGTCGGTCGTTGCGCGGCCTAGAGCTTCAGGTGCCGGCGATGCGCTCATGATAGCGCGCCCGGAGCAGAAGCCGGCCGGCTGTCGGATCATCGACGAACGTGGTCCGCGTGTGCAGCACGTTGTTGCAGACAATGCCCTCCCCGGCTTCCAGGCGCGCGCGCAGGATCAACGGCTCCTGCTCCTCCACCAACAGGTGGTGCAGCAGCGCGACGGCCGCCTTGGTGTCGGCATCGTCGCGCCAGTGGATACTGCGGGTGCGGGCCGTATAGCGCATGGTGAGGCGGGTGCCGGTCTCGTCGAACAGGAACACCGGGCCGGTGCTGGTCGGCCGCGTCCTGCCGTCGTCTTCCACGCTCTCGGGGATGGTCATGGCCTCTGGGTGCATCATCGCCGCGATCAGATCCGGGTTCGTGTCACGCAGGCGAATGTAGGCGATCTCGGGATCGAGAAGCGCGTTTTCTCCGCCCTCCGCGGCCGGCCGGACGCAGTGCAGGATCATGGCGCGGATCGGTTCTTGTGGCTGATTGTAGTAGCCGTCGGTGTGCCAGTTGAGCGCGCGTGTGGAATAGGGCACGAACCCGCGCTTGCCGCCGTCTTCGGAGACTTCGATGGCGACGATGCCGTCCGACTCGGCCGAGCGGTGGTCTTCCAGCAGCCCCAATTCGAAAGCGCGGGCGAACTGCTTGAGTGCGTGCCGCGAAGTCTCGCCGGCTTGCGCGTCGTCGCGTCGAGTGGAGGCAGTCACATGGATCGCCATCCCGGCGCGACGGCACAGATCGGCGATCTGTGCGCGTTCCGCTACATCGGGATTGGCCAGATCGGCGACCGGCACCCGCAAGTCGGCGACACGGGTCGGATGTCCCGCCAGCTTGGCCTCTCGCCAGGCCGCATAGGCGGGGCGATCGGCAAGCGCAAACGGACCCGCCTGTGGAGGCTGGAAACGCGCAAAAGAGGCTGGCGCCGCGTTCGATGTTGGGGTCTGATGGGCCACAGGGCTCACGTTTCGAGGCTCCAAAGTCTGGTTGGAACTCCATCGGAGTTCTTGCGGCGTTGCGATAATACTCTGAATACTTTAGGCAAAGCAAATGCTGCACTGCAACAAGTGTGGCGGTCCGTCACGGAAGTTGGTGGAACCTGACTTTCTGCTTGTGTGTCCGTCGAAGTCAGTCTTAATATGCAAACTTGCGAATATGCAAGAGTGAGCCTGGACGACGGTGACAGTGCCGACCGCTCAGGGCGATTGCCGGAGAGAAGTGACGCCTCGTCGAACTCCGCGAGGAGGTGCTACTTCAAGTGTCGATGGTCCTGGCTCGGCGGCTTCGTCGTCGGGTGGGACTTGCAGAGGCGGGGCGAGGTGTTGGCCTCCAGCCACGTCAGTCGAGCAGCCGGGGACTTCGCGCGAGGTCCGATGGCGAACAACAGGGAAGAACGTCATGGCGGATGATGTAAAGCAGGACGGCGTGGGTAAGATCGGCGCCGAGTTCACAAACCGGGCGACTCCCAAGCTGGACCAGCTCGAGGCTGGCCCTTGGCCGAGCTTCGTCACCGGTCTGAAGCGTCTGCGCGATTCCAAGGACAAGGCCTACGCCGAGTACATGAACGACCTCATGGGTCAGCTCGAGCATTCCTATGAGAATCGTCTCGGCTACTGGAAGGGCGGCACGGTCTCGGTGTTCGGCTACGGCGGCGGCATCATCCCGCGCTTCTCCGAGGTCGGCGACAAGTTCCCCAAGTCGAAGGAGTTCCACACTCTTCGCGTCATGCCGCCGGCTGGCTACCACTACACGACCGACGTTCTGCGTAAGATGTGCGACATCTGGGAGCGTCACGGCTCGGGCCTGATCGCCTTCCACGGTCAGT
Source organism: Filomicrobium sp. (assembly GCA_041738055.1). Classification (GTDB taxonomy): domain Bacteria; phylum Pseudomonadota; class Alphaproteobacteria; order Rhizobiales; family Hyphomicrobiaceae; genus Filomicrobium. Next base: position 13,624 of record JBGSQO010000681.1, on the reverse strand, counting down.
CGGGCGACATCATGTTCCAGGGCACGACGACCGAGGGCTGCCAGAAGGCCTTCGACGAGCTCAACGAGATCGGCTTCGACCTCGGCGGCGCCGGTCCGGCTCTGCGCACGTCGATGAGCTGCGTGGGTCATGCCCGCTGCGAAATGTCGATGTACGACGAGCCTCGCGCCCACCGCGAAATCCTGAACGAGAACGTCTCGGAGATCCATCGTCCGGCTCTCCCCTACAAGTTCAAGTTCAAGTTCTCCGGTTGCGCCAACGACTGCGTCAACGCCATCCATCGCGCCGACTTCGCGGTCATCGGCACCTGGCGCGACGAGATCAAGATCAATCAGGACGAGGTCAAGGTCTACGTCGCCGACCACGGCCGCAAGTACACGATCGACCACGTCGTCGCCATGTGCCCGACGCGCGCCGTCTCGCTCAATGACGACAACACGCTCGAGATCGACAACAAGAGCTGCGTGCGCTGCATGCATTGCATCAACGTGATGCACAAGGCACTGGCTCCTGGTGATGATCGCGGCGTGTCCGTGCTCATCGGCGGCAAGCGCTCGCTCAAGGTCGGCGATCTCATGGGCACCATGGTCGTGCCGTTCATGAAGCTCGAGACGGACGAGGACTACGCCAAGCTGCGCGAGTTTGCTCGGTCCTGCATCGACTTCTTCGCCGAGAACGCTCTCGAGCACGAGCGCATCGGTGAGACGCTCGACCGGATCGGCCTGCCCGCGTTCCTCAACGCGCTCGGGATCGAGCCCGACCCGAACATGGTTCGTCACCCGCGCACGTCGTGCTACGTCCGCACCGACGACTTCACCGACGAGGCGGAGAAGTACTTCGAGCGCAAGGGCCTCAACAGCGACGGCACCGCCAAGGAAGCCGCCGAGTAAGTCGCCAGTTTCTGGCAAAGCATGACAGGACGGACCCGCTGCCGTGGCGGTGGGTCCGTCTTGAAGAAGCGCAAGTCCCAGGACGCCGGCCAAGGGCTGAGCGGGTCACTGTTCCGGTCAAATTCGGAACGGGCCGCTCGGGGTTGCGAGCCGAGCTGTCGTCAGTCGAGAGGAAACACGAATGAGCCAAGGTGCAGCCACCCAGGCGCCCGCCAAGAAGCGTACGCCCATCGAATCGGGCGTTCCCGACCCGAAGCAGTACATGCATCCGGTCATGGTCAAGAACTACGGCCAGTGGGCCTACCATGAGCGGCCGCGTCCGGGCGTGCTGCGCCACGTCGCCAAGAGCGGCGACGAGATCTATACGGTGCGCGCCGGCACCCAGCGCCAGATGGACGTCTACACCATCCGCAAGCTGTGCGATATCGCCGACCAGCAGGGCGATGGGCACGTCCGCTTCACGACGCGCTCCAACATCGAATATCTGACGTCCAGCTTCGAGAAGGTGCCGGCGCTGATCAAGGCGCTGAATGAGGCCGGCTTCCCCGTCGGCGGCACCGGCAACTCGATCTCGATGATCTCCCACACCCAGGGCTGGCTGCACTGCGACATCCCCGGCACCGATGCCTCGGGCGTCGTCAAGAGCCTGATGGACGTGCTCCATAAGGAGTTCATCCAGGAGGACATGCCGAACCGCGTCCGCATTACGACCTCCTGCTGCCAGATCAACTGCGGCGGCCAGGGCGATATCGCGATCAACGTGCAGTACACCAAGCCGCCGAAGATCAACCACGACCTCGTCGCCAACGTCTGCGAGCGTCCGGCTGTCGTCGCCCGCTGCCCGGTGGCCGCAATCCGGCCCGCCATGGTCAACGGCAAGCCCTCGCTCGAAGTCGACGAGAAGAAGTGCGTGTGCTGCGGCGCCTGCTATCCGCCCTGCCCGCCGATGCAGATCAACGGCGCCGAGTCGACCAAGATCGCCATCTGGGTCGGTGGCAAGCACTCCAACGCCCGCTCGCGTCCGACCTTCCACAAGCTGGCGGTCGCCAACCTGCCGAACAACCCGCCGCGTTGGCCGGAAGTCGAGGATATCGTCCGCAAGATCCTCGCCGCCTACAAGGCCGGCGCCAAGGATTGGGAGCGTATGGGCGAGTGGATCGAGCGTATCGGCTGGCCGCGCTTCTTCGATGAGACGGGCCTCGCCTTCACGAAGCACCACCTCGATACGTGGACGGGTGCGCGCCACACCATGAACATGTCGGCGCACGTCCGCTTCTAACGGCGGTCGACGGGTTTTGCGGCGGCCGCGGGGTAACGTCCTGCGGCCGTTCGTCAGGTGGACCCGGAACATGAGCCCTGGCGGCTGTTGCACACGATGGAACTGGCGCCGCCGAAGGGTGGCTCCGAAGCAGAAGCCTGCCCGCGAGCGGATGAGTTCGCTGAGCAGCAGGCGCAGGACAAGAAGGGACGGAAACCCGTGAAGCTCAGTATTCTGGTCAGTGAAGGGCCCTACACGCACGAGGCGTCCGACTCGGCCTATCAGTTCACCAAGACCGCGCTCGAGAAAGGGCACGAGATCTTTCGCGTGTTCTTCTACCACGATGGCGTCAACAACGGTACGCGCCTGACGGTGCCGCCTCAGGACGACCGCAACGTGCAGAAGAACTGGAGCGAGTTGGCCGAGAAGCACAAGCTCGACCTCGTCGTCTGCATCGCCGCCGCCCAGCGCCGCGGCATCCTCGACGAAGGCGAAGCCAAGCGCCACGGCAAGGGCGAGGGTGCAGCCAATATCGCGCCGGGCTTCCGGATCTCCGGGCTTGGACAGCTGATCGAGGCCGGCATCGAAGCCGACCGGCTCGTCGTATTCGGTGACTGAGAGGACCTGGGACAAATGTCGGACGTCAAGAAATTCCTCTATGTCAACCGCAGGGCGCCCTACGGCAGCATCTACGCGCTCGAGTCGCTCGAGGTCGTGCTGATCGGTGCGGCCTTCGATCAGGCGGTCAGTCTCGCGTTCCTCGATGACGGCGTGTTCCAGCTCGCCAAGGGCCAGGACACCAAGGGCATCGGCATCAAGAACTTCTCCTCGACGTTCCGGGCGCTGGGCGACTACGGCGTGACGCGCTTTTACGTAGAGAAGGAATCGCTAGAGGCGCGCGGTCTCAGCCTCGATGACCTGATGCCCATCACCTATGAGGACGAGAACGACGGCTTCGCCGAGAAGCCCTCGATCATCCTCGTGAACCGCGCCGAGATGGCTGCGGTGATGCGCGATCAGGACATTGTTCTGAGCTTCTGAGTGCTAGGTCGACAGGACGAAAGACGATGACAACACTGCATATGGTCAACAAGTCGCCCTTCGAGCGGACCGCTCTGGAAAGCTGCATCGGGCATGCGCTCGAAGGCGATGCCATCCTGCTGTTCGAGGATGGCGTTTACGGTGCCATGAAGGGCACCGGCATCGCCGATCGCATCGCGGGGCTCGGTTCGAATGTGAAGGTCTATGTGTTGGGGCCGGACCTGAACGCTCGCGGACTTCCCGCCGGCCGTCTGGTCGACGGCGTCGGCATTGTGGATTATCCAGGCTTCGTGGATCTCGTGACGACCCACGGCCGCAGCCAATCCTGGTTGTAAGACCGGGCTGAATACCGCTTCGCCGTCCAAACACCGCGCGAACGAGACCTGAAACGCCACGCTGAAGGAGACGAGACATGGCTTATACCGCGAATGGCACCACCGTCGAGCACGACGAAGAGGGCTACCTCACCGACATTAGCGAATGGTCCGAGGAGATTGCTCTCGAGATCGCCAAGGGGCAGCAGCTCGAGATGAACGACGAGCGCTGGGAAGTCGTGAACTTCCTGCGCAACTACTATGACGAATACCAGGTTGCCCCTGCCGTTCGCGTGCTGACCAAGGCGCTCGCCAAGACGATGGGCCCCGACAAGAGCTCCAACAAGTATCTGTACGAGCTGTTCCCCTACGGCCCCGCCAAGCAGGCTTGCATGATCGCCGGTCTGCCGAAGCCCACGGGCTGCGTCTGATCGGTCGGCCCAGTCGGGCCGAGGCAACGGCCATCATGAACAAAGATGCCACGCGTCCAGAAGAGCCGAAGTAATCGGCCGGGCGCGGGCATTGGTGATGGGAAACAAGGGTAGGACGCGAGGAGACATGCCCCGTGGTTACGGGAATTTTCGCAACACTGTTCTACGTGGCGACAGCCGTTCTCGTCGGCGGACTTCTGGTGAAGATCCGCCGGTACTGGAACATCCCCGCGCCGCTGAAGATCCCGACGACGCCTGCGCCGACGACGCGCACAGGCGTAGTGTTCCGGCTTGCCCGAGAGGCGATCCTGTTTGAAAGCCTGTTCAAGGCCAACAAGTGGATCTGGATCTTCGCGTTCGTGTTCCACATGGGCCTGTGGGTCGTCGTGTTGCGTCATTTGCGCTACTTCGTCAATCCCATGCCGGAGGTACTGGTGCTGATCCAGCCGTTCGGCGTCTATGCCGGCATGGCCATGGTCGCTGGTCTCCTTGGTCTTTGGGCCCGCCGCTTCCTGGTGCCACGCGTGCGCTACATCTCGGCGCTGTCGGACCATCTGATGCTGGCCCTTCTGGTCGCGATCGGCGGCTCGGGCTTGCTCATGAAATTCTACGCCCACACCGACATCATTGCCGTGAAGGCGTTCTTCCTCGGACTGATGACCTTCGACATCCAGCCGCTGCCGGCTGATCCTGTGCTGCTCGTTCATCTCAGTCTCGTCGTCGTCCTGATGATCATCTTCCCGTTCTCGAAGCTGCTGCATGGGGTGGGCCTGTTCTTCTCGCCGACCCGCAATCAGATCGACAACCCGCGCGAGAAGCGCCACCTGGCACCTTGGGCTGCCGAGCTCGAAGCTGCGAACCGTGCGGAGGTCCGTCATGGCTGATGTTGCCGACTACATCATCGACGACGGCAAGTACCCAGATCCGTTGAAGATCCCGGCGATCGCCTGTGGCGCGATGGCCGACTCTAAGCCGTTCGGCGCCAAGGCCGAACACCAGCAGCCGCTGGGCTTTCCGGGCGAACTCGTCGACGACTGGCACGACAAGGCCATCGCCAAGATGGGGGAACTGCTGGGCAAGTATCGCTCGCTGCAGGTCTATCTCGACAGCTGCGTGAAGTGTGGCGCCTGCACCGACAAGTGCCACTACTTCCTCGGCACGGGCGATCCCAAGAACATGCCGGTCGCGCGCCAGGACCTGTTCCGCAAGGTCTATCGCCGGCACTTCACGTTCGCTGGCAAGTACATGCCCTGGCTGGTCGGCGCCGAGGACCTGACGAAGGAGGTGCTGGACGACTGGTACAGCTACTTCCACCAGTGTTCGCAGTGCCGCCGTTGCTCGGTCTATTGCCCCTACGGCATCGACACGGCCGAAATCTCCATGGCTGCGCGCGAGATCATGGACCACATCGGCAAGGGCCAGAAGTACTGCAACGAGATCATCGGCAAGGTCTACAAGGTCGGCAACAACCTGGGCCTGCCGAAGAAGGCGATCATGTCGACGCTGGAAGGTCTCGAGGAGGAGATCGAGGAGGAGACCGGCCTCAAGGTTCGGATGCCCATCGACGAGAAGGGTTGCGACGTTCTGCTGGTCACGCCGTCCGCCGACCTGTTTGCCGAGCCGCACATCCAGGGCCTCATGGGCTACGCCAAGGTCTTCCATGAGGCCGGGGTTTCCTGGACGCTGTCGTCTTATGCCTCGGAAGCCGCCAACTTCGGTATGTTCATCGGGTCCTACGAGAACATGCGCGAGGTCTCGCTTCGGATCCGCAAGGCCGCACTCGATCTGGGCGTCAAGCGCATCGTGTTCGGCGAGTGCGGGCACGCCTGGCGCGTGGCCTACTCGTTCCTCAACACGCTGGCTGGTCCGTTCGACTTCCTCGACCAGCGCTATCCGATCCCGCAGCACATCTGCGAGTTCACCTACGACTTGATGAAGCAGGACAAGCTCCGCTTCGACAAGTCGAAGAACGACCAGTATCGCCTCACCTTCCACGACAGTTGCAACGTGGCGCGCGCCTCCCGCATGGGCGACATGCCCGGCGGCCAGTTCGAGATCCCGCGCGCGATCCTCCGGGCGTCGTGCAACCACTTCTTCGACATGGCGCCCGACACCATCAAAGAGGCCACGTTCTGCTGCGGCGGCGGTGGCGGCCTGTTGACGGACGACCTGATGGAACTGCGCGTCAAGGGGGCCCAACCCCGCATGCGCGCGCTCCAGCAGCTCAAGGAAGACCACGGCGTCACGCACATGGCCGCCATCTGCGCCATCTGCAAGGCGCAGTTTACCAAGGTTCTGCCCGCCTACGGGTTCGAGATGGATTCCATCCTCTCGGTCCATCAGATGGTCGCCAACGCCATCGTGATGACCGGCTCGATCCAGGAGCGCGAGCTTCTCGAAAAATCCAAGGCTGTTGCCGGTAACGGCCAGGCCGCACACGCATAAGGGAGAGCGACCCCCATGAACGATATGGCCAACAAGCCCAAATCGGGTGCAGCCGCCACGTCCAGCGATACCAAGCTGACGTTCCGCCGCTTCGAGAGCGGCGAGAACATGTGGACCGACTGGGATGATCTCACCGACAAGATCTTCCAGGCCGACAAGTCCTACAAGTGCCCGACCTACGTGCACAAGACTCCCCCCTGCCAGGGCTCCTGCCCGTCGGGTCACGAGATCCGTGGCTGGCTCGCCATCGCCCGCCAGATGGACAAGCCGCCGGTGAAGGGCCAGACGTGGCAGGAGTACGCCTTCCAGCGCATGGTCGAGGCGAACCCCTTCCCCGCCACCATGGGTCGCGTCTGCCCGGCGCCCTGCGAAGACGGCTGCAACCGTAACGAAGTCGACGACTTCGTCGGCATCAACGGTGTCGAGCAGTACGTCGGAGACTGGGCTAACGACAACGCCCTGAAGCTGCCGACCGCCGGCGAGTATACGGGCAAGAAAGTGGCCGTCATCGGCGGTGGTCCGGCCGGTCTGGCGGCCGCCTACTTCCTGCGCCGCATGGGCCATGCCGTGTCGATCATCGAAATGCACCCCTATCTGGGCGGCATGATGCGCTATGGCATCCCCGGCTACCGCACGCCGCGCGATATGCTCGACAAGGAAATCGGCCGCATCATCGAGATGGGCGTCGATGTCCGTCTCAACACCAAGGTCGGTCGCGATGTCACGATCGAGGAACTCGAGGAGGCGTTCGACGCCATCTTCTGGGCGGTCGGCGCACAGAAGGGTCGCGGCCTGCCGGTTCCGGGCTGGGACGGCACCGAGAACTGCATCACGGGCGTGGAATTCCTCGACGCCTTCAACCAGGGTTGGGTCGTCGGCACCGCCAAGCGCGTCATCGTCGTTGGCGGTGGTGATACGTCGATCGACGTCGCCTCGGTCGCCCGTCGTCTCGGCCACGTCACGCACAAGGCCGAGAAGGACGTCGATCCGCACAACGCCCTCGGCTACACCGCCCACGACGTGGCTGGCGCCATGCGTCGCGAGGGCCTGCAGGCGACCTTGACCTCGCTGTTCCCGCTGGAGAAGATGACGGCCTCCGAGCGCGAGCGTGAAGACGCCATGCGCGAGGGTGTGACCATCATCGGCGGCGTCATGCCGACCGAGGTGCTGCGCGACGAACTGGGCCGCGCCCGCGGCCTCAAGATGATCAAGTGCACCGTCGACAAGAAGGGCGTGCCGACCAAGCTCGAGGGCACCGAGTTCGAGATCGAGGGCGACATCATCATCGCCGCCATCGGCCAGATGGGTGATTTCGGCGAGGGCCTGGAGGCCATGAATGGTGGCAAGGGCTTCATCGCCACCGACAACATGTACAGGGTCAAGGGCAAGTCCAAGCACTTTGCCGGCGGCGACATCATCCGCCCGCACCTGCTGACGACGGCCATTGGCCACGGCCGGATCGCCGCCGAGAGCATCGACTACTTCTTAAATGGCTCGCCCGTCGACAAACGTCCGAAGGTCGACGTCCACCACTTCAATCTGTTGAACGAGCTTCATCAGCGTGCGCTCGATCCGCAGCCCTACGAGCACAGCCAGACGCGCGGAACCGACTCGGCCAAGTTCGCGATCCACAACTACGAGGATCGCTCGTCTAGCCAGATCATCCCGCACACCGAGCTGTTCAAAGGCCACTTCAAGTTCGAGGCGCGCGGCAAGCGCACCGAGATCCACATCGGTGCTGAAGAGGTGCTCGGCAACTTCCAGGAGCGCATCCAGGGCTTCACCGAGCAGCAGGCGATCGCCGAGGGCAAGCGCTGCATGAGCTGCGGCATGTGCTTTGAATGCGACAACTGCGTGGTGTTCTGCCCGCAGACCGCCGTCAAGCGCGTGCCGAAGAAGGAGCGCGCCGTCGGTCGCTACGTGTACACGGAGTACTCCATGTGCATCGGCTGCCACATCTGCGCGGATGTCTGCCCGACGGGCTACATCCAGATGGGTCTGGGCGAGTAATTCGATGACCCGGCAGATGAACAGCATGTCCCGGCTCGGCCTGGTGCTTCTGCTCGTCGCCGTCCTGCTCCCGTTCGTGGGGGCTGGGGCGGCGGTGGCGGGGCCGCCCCAGCCGGCCAAGGGTCAGGGCGACAAGTGCGTCGCCCCGACCGACTGGATGCGCCGCTATCACATGACCGTCCTGCACCATCAGCGCGACGATACCGTGCATGAGGGCGTGCGCACGCAGCAGTTCAGCCTGAAGGGCTGCATCGACTGCCATCAGGTCAAGGGGCCCGACGGCAAGGCGGTCACGGTCAGCGATCCCAAGCACTTCTGTCGGACCTGCCATGATTATGCGGCGGTTCGCGTAGACTGCTTCGAGTGTCATGCCTCCCGCCCCGGCGAGAAGGACAAGGCAGCTGCGGCGGGAGAGCCACCGCGCGATGCCGTTCATGCCGCGGTGGGTGCTGCCGCGACGGCCGATGTCACAGCGGCACAAACCTATCTGAAGGAGGTCGGACGATGAGCTGTTGTAGCACCGGGTCCGGCACGTCGAGTGGCTGCGGCTGCTCGTCGAACGCACCGGCCGAGATCGCCGTCACGGGCGCCTCGCCCGCCGTCGACGCCGCACGCCGGTTCTTCCTGAAATCCGCCGCCGCGTTCACCAGCGTCGTGCTGGCGCCGGGCGTGACACTAATGGCCTATGCGGAATCAAGCCCTGCGGCCGCTGCTCCGGGACGAGCTGCCAACGTCCCGGTTTCGTCCAAGAACCGCTGGGGTTTGCTCATTGACGCCGGCAAGTGCGCCGATGGCTGCTCGGCGTGCGTGTCGGCCTGCCAGACCGAAAACGGCTGGGGCAAGGTCGAGCATCCCGAGACGGATGCGCAGTGGATCCGCAAGCTGACGGTCAAGAACCCGAAGGACGGCTCGTCGTTCTCGCTGCCGATGATGTGCCAGCATTGCGCCGAGCCGCCGTGCGTCGATGTCTGCCCGACGGGGGCCTCGTTCAAGCGGGCCGATGGCATCGTGTTGGTCGACAAGCACATTTGCATTGGTTGCCGCTACTGCATGATGGCCTGCCCCTACAAGGCGAGGTCCTTCATCCACGAGCCGCTGGAAGATCAGAAGCCCCACGCCCCGCGCGGCAAGGGCTGCGTCGAGAGCTGCACGATGTGTGTCCACCGCGTCGACAAGGGCGGCACGCCGGCCTGCGTCGAGGCCTGCACGGCGGCCGGCCACAAGGCGATGATGTTCGGGGATCTCAACGATCCGAAGTCCGAGATCGCCCAGCGCGTGGCCACCTATCGCACGACGCGGATCCGCGCCGATCTCGGCACCGATCCCGGCGTCTATTACCAGAACATCTGAACGAGACGCGGGCGCGAGCCCAGCGCAGGAAGGCGACAGGCATGGCGCGCATTACCTTTCAGAAACTCGAAGACCACAGCACGTTCTTCTGGGGGCTGCTGGGTCTGCACGCCGTCGTCGTCGCTGTGGGCCTCGGCGCGGCCTACTACATGGAGCATCATGGCCACCACGTGACCGGCATGAACAACGCCGTCGTCTGGGGCACCCCGCACGTGTTCGCGGTGTTCCTGATCGTGGCGGCCTCCGGCGCGCTGAACGTGGCGTCCATTTCGTCGGTGTTCAATAAGCTGGCCTACAAGCCGTTCTCGCGCCTGTCGGGCCTGCTCGCCATCACGTTGCTGGTCGGCGGACTTGCCGTGCTGGTGCTCGACCTCGGGCGTCCCGACCGACTGACGGTTGCTATGACGACCTACAACTTCAAGTCCATCTTTGCCTGGAACATCTACCTCTACACGGGCTTCATCTTCATCGTGGCGGCCTACCTGTTCACCATGATGGACCGGGAACTGTCCAAGCAACCGGTCTACACCAAGTCTGTCGGCTGGTTCGCGTTCGGCTGGCGTCTGGCGCTGACGACGGGCACGGGCTCGATCTTCGGCTTCCTGGCTTCGCGTGAGGCCTACGACAGCGCGATCATGGCGCCACTGTTCATCGCGGCGTCCTTTCTCTACGGCCTCGCCTTTACCGTTCTCGTGCTGATCACCATGTGCCGCGAGACGCGCGAAGAACTGATGAGCGCCGAAATGGTCGGCAAATTCCGCAACTTGATGATCATTTTCTGCCTGTCGATCCTCTACTTCACAGCCGTCAAGCACCTGACCAACCTCTATGCGACCGAGCATCATGGGGTGGAGGCGTTCATCCTGCGCGACGGCGGCATCTACACGACGCTGTTTTGGTTCGGGCATGTCTTCATTGGCAACCTGCTGCCGATCGGCCTTCTCGCCTTCTCCATGCGTGAGGGCAGCCCGATTTCGGCGCGACAGGCGCTGACTGTGGCCTCCGTTCTCTCGATCCTGGGCGGCTTCGCCTTCATCTACGTGACCATCATCGGTGGTCAGGCCTACCCGCTGAACCTGTTCCCCGGCATGGAGGTCTCGAGTTCGTTCCTCGATGGTGAGGTGTCGCGCTATACGCCCACGCTGCCGGAGGTTCTTCTAGGATTGGCCGGTGTGTCGATTGCCATGCTGGCGACGGGCATCGCGATGAAGCTGCTGCCGTTCCTGCCCAAGGGCGGCGGGAGTGAAGCTGCCGAGGGCTGATCTGCTTCGGGCCTGAGCCTGCAGCAGCACCGGTCTTGCCCGGTCCCCTCTCCCGCACTGATGCAAAGGAGCTGAACCCCTGTCCCGCCTCATTCTCGCAGCGGCGCACAAATCCTCCGGCAAGACAACGGTCATGCTGGGGTTGGCCCGTGCGCTGAAGGGGCTGGGTCTCGGCGTGCAGACCTTCAAGAAGGGGCCGGACTACATTGACCCCATGTGGCACACCCGCGCCACGGGGCGGCCGGCCTACAACCTCGACTTCAATACCCAGTCCGGGGCCGAGATCCTGGACATGCTGGCGGGCAAATCGGTGGGCCGCGACATCGCCCTCATCGAGGGTAACATGGGTTTCTACGACGGCGTCGATGTCGAGGGCCGCGACAGCAACGCAGCGCTCGCCAAATTGACTGGCACGCCCGTCATTCTGGTCGTCGATACGGAGGGCATGACGCGGGGCATCGCGCCGCTCCTCATCGGCTACCGCGTGTTCGACCCGGAGGTGCATATCGCCGGCGTCGTTCTGAACCGCGTCGCCGGCGCCCGTCATGAAGAGAAGCTGCGGGCCGCCGTCGAGCGCTACACCGAGTTGCCCGTCATCGGCGCACTGCCGCGAGACGCTTCCTTTGCGCTTCCCGAGCGTCACCTGGGGCTGACGACGCCAGCGGAGACGGGCGAGGTGGAGGCCTATCTCGACCGCGTGGCGGACGCCGTGACGAAGGGCTTTGATCTGGCGACCCTGCGCGGCGTCGCCCGTCTCGCGATGCCACTGCCGCCGCCTGTGGCCCCAAGGCTCGCGCCTGTGGCCAAGCAGGACCGCGTTCGGATTGCTGTGGCGCGCGACCGGGCCTTCGGCTTCTACTATCCCGACGATCTTGAGACGCTGGACGCGCTTGGCGCCGACCTCGTCGCGTTCGATGCCCTGGCCGATCGTCAGCTTCCGTCAAACATCGACAGGCTGTTCATCGGCGGCGGCTTTCCCGAGACGCACATGGTCGAACTGGCCGCCAACACCTCGCTGCGCTCTGCCATCAAGTCCGCCATCGAGGCGGGGCTGCCGACTTATGCCGAGTGTGGCGGGCTGATGTACCTGACGCGTGCCATCCGCTGGGGCGAGCGCACGGCAGACATGGTCGGCGTGATCTCCGCCGAGGCCGTGATGCACGCGCGCCCGCAGGGGCGGGGCCAAATCGTGATCGAGCCGATGCCCGACTGCCCGTGGAGCCGCTATGCGACGGCGCCCGCAGGTGGTCCCTGGCAGGTCAAGGCGCACGAGTTCCACCACGCCTCCATCGAGGGGCTGCCCGCCGATACGCGCTTCGCCTTCCGCATCGCCCGCGGACGCGGCATCGATGGCGTCCACGACGGCGTGATCCTGCACAACATGCTGGCGGCCTTCGCCCATCAGCGCTCGACTGCGACAAACCTCTGGGCCGAGCGCTTCCTGGCGCACGTCCGCGCCGTCAAGGCGGGCGTAGGATTGGCCGCCGGCAACCCTTTTCTGATGCCCGCATAGTCCCCAAAATAGAGTGAGCGCGCCCAGGGCCTCCTGCGGGCGCACCGCACCGCACGCAGATCCCGGAGAGACCGTCATGACCAACAGCCGCTTCGACGCCGTAATTGCCGACATCGATGCCGCCAATGCGGACGACCCGCGGACGGTAAGCGTCCACGGCGCCGCCCGCCCCTACGAGGTGGTCTATGCCGAGCGCATGACCGCGCGTCTGGCCGTCATGTATCCGGAGGCCTCCGAGATCCTGAAGATCGCCGCCCGCGCCCAGCACATCCGCCGCTGGGACATCTCGCGCGCCGACTTTCCCGAAGGCCGCAACGGCTACAACGACTGGCGCCGCACCTGTCGCGAGCACCACGGCAAGGTGATCTCCGAGATTATGGCTCGGCACGGCTATCCTCAAGGCGACATCGAACGCGTCGTCATGCTCATCAAGAAGGAGCAGTTGAAGAAGGATCGCGAGAGCCAAGCTCTGGAGAACGTCGTCGATGTTGTTTTCGTCGATCACTACTTCGACGATTTCCTCGCCAAGTACAGCCAGTATGACGAGGATAAGATGGTCGATATCGTGGCCAAGACCTTGAAGAAGATGTCGCCCAAGGGCCATCAGGCCGCCCTCGGCCTCGACCTGCCGGAGCGCACGCGCGCCCTGATCATGAAGGCCGTCGAGCGCGAGGCCGATGCCCTGGCCAAGCTCGCTGCCGTCGCCATCGACTGAGGCATCGAAGCCCAAGCGCGCCGAACTCGCGACCCGCCCATTCTCCCACGATGCGCTGCGAGCAGCGCCGTGTGGAGGCACGCCGACAGTGAACCAACGATCAACCGGGAAGAAGCGACCATGACCGTCAGCAGGAACGACATTCTGGAGCGCCTGAAGAGCGTGGCGGGCCCCGACGGGTCCGGCAACATCGTCGACCTCGGCCTCGTCTCCGAGCCGATCGTGAAAGAGGGCCGGGTCTACATCTCGATAACGGTTCCGGCGGACCGCGCGGCAGGTCTCGAGGGCATGCGGCTTGCCGCCGAACAGGCTGTGCTGGGGCTCCCCGGCGTCGATACCGTCAACGCCGTGCTCACCGCCGAAGCCACTGCCGGCACGGCGGGCCGAAATGGCGC
>JBGSQO010000045.1:0-1708 GCA_041738055.1 Filomicrobium sp. | reverse complement strand
GCTGTGCGCCCCGCTCGCGCACGCTTCCCAGCGGCCTCAGTTGGCCCAGCTGCAACTCCCCCAGCCGGGCTCCGGCCGCGCCTCGGTTCTGGAAACAAGCCTCGCGGCCGTTCTCGCCGATCTGGACCAGACCGACGCGGAGACCGCCTTCCAGGCTATTGCACTGGCCAACCCCGGCGGGCTTGGCGAGGCGGCCGGCGCGGACGTGCGCGAGAACGCCCGGATCGGTCTCGACGAGGCCATGCGGCACGCCGCTCACCGCGACCGCATCGCGCGCGCCTATGTCACCGGCTTCTCTGACCTTTTCGACATCGCCCTGCCCGCTCTCAAGGCCGCCCGCTGCATCGCCGAGACACCGGAATTGGCCGTCACCACCCTGCACATGTGCCTGATGGCGAGCTTTCCCGACACCCACATCGCGCGCAAGTTCGGCGAGGAAACCGCCGAGGCCGTCATGCGGGAAGCCCTTAGCCACCGCGCCCTCTGGCTGCCCGTCGTCAGGCCCGAGACGCTGCATCCTCTCGTCAGGCTCGACGCCAGCCTGAAGGCGCGTGGACTGAACCCAGGCACGACCGCCGATTTCGTTGTCGCTGCATTGTTCGCCGAACAGCTGGACCGGCTGCTTTCCTGCGACCAGATCGCCGTTTGAGCCTTGTCTAAAGTCGAAGGGTCAGGCAAATAACCGACGGCGCTTCACCGCGTCGCTATCTGGCCAACCGGTTCGGGGATCGACACCCCGTTCGCTGCCAACTGGGATAGTCACGGTTCGGCGAGACCACGATGGCCGGGGCAAATGCCCTGCTCAGCTTAGGTCTCATGTCTTCACGCATTGGGAGGAATTCCTGATATGGCCAAGATCAACAAGGTGATGGTCGGCGAGTCGCTGATCGGCGATGGCAACGAGGTCGCACACATCGACCTCATCGTCGGCCCGCGCGGCTCGGCTGCCGAGACTGCGTTCTGCAACGCACTGACGAACAACAAGGACGGCTTCACGACGCTGCTCGCCGTGATCGCGCCGAACCTTCCCTGCAAGCCCAACACGATCCTCTACAACAAGGTCACCATCAAGGACGCCCGTCAGGCCGTCCAGATGTTCGGACCTGCCCAGGCCGGCGTTGCCAAGGCCGTTCAGGATTGCGTTGCCGAGGGCACGATCCCCGCTGACGAGGCCGACGATCTCTACGTCTGCGTCGGCGTGTTCATCCACTGGGAAGCGGCCGACGACGCCAAGATCCAGGACTACAACTATCGCGCCACCAAGGAAGCTCTCGAGCGCGCTATCGCTGGCAAGCCGACGGCCGCCGAGGCCACCGCTCAGCGCAATACCGCAAAGCATCCCTTCGCCGCCAATTGAAGCGGAAACCATCCGGAGCAGGACAATAAATCCCCGCCGATGAAGGCGGGTCTGCTCCAGCGATTGGGACGACTGCTCTCGGGGCGGTGGTCCGGTTGAAGAGCTTCTCCACAGTGGCGGAGTTCACCGCTGTTTGCGGATCAGGACCGGATTGACTGCACTGCCCGAAACGCAAGACCTGAGCCGACCGGTCCCCCAGCCGGTCGGCTTTTTCGTGGCCTCGTTATGAAGCCAACCGCGCGAGATCATCAGCCGTCAGTCGGCCATCGTGGAGGGCCGAGGCGACGAGCGCACCGCCGGCACCGGCTTGCCTCAGCGCCTCGATGTCTGAGGCCCCGCGCACGCCCCCTG
>JBGSQO010000715.1:0-2748 GCA_041738055.1 Filomicrobium sp. | reverse complement strand
ACGGTGTCCGATGCGGTCGAGGAGCCGCGCACGTTCGCGGTGCTGGATGGCGAGCCGGTCGTCGCCTTCGCCATCAGCCGCGCCAAGGGGGCCAGCGATACGACGGTTGCCGCCGCGGTGGCCGCCGAGGTCGCCCGCATCGGGGCCGACCACCCATCGGTCGGGTTCAGCCTGATCGACGATACCGTTACCTATACCTATGGCACCTATGAAGCGACGATGAAGACGCTGATCGAGGGTGCGATCCTCGCGATCATCGTCGTGTTCGTGTTCCTGCGCGACTGGCGGGCGACCGTGATCGCCGCCGTGGCCCTGCCGCTGTCGATCATCCCCGCGTTCTGGGCGATGGAGGTGGCCGGCTTTTCGCTAAACCTCGTGTCGCTGCTGGCCGTCACCATCGTGACCGGCATCCTCGTCGACGACGCCATCGTCGAGATCGAGAACATTGTGCGGCACACGCACATGGGCAAATCGCCCTACCGTGCCGCGATGGAGGCGGCCGACGAGATCGGGCTGGCCGTCATCGCCATCACCGCCACCATCATCGCCGTGTTCGTGCCGGTGAGCTTCATGGGCGGTATCGCGGGCCAATACTTCAAGCAGTTCGGCCTCACCGTCGCATTCGCGGTGTTCTTCTCGCTGCTGGTCGCACGCCTGCTGACACCGATGCTGGCGGCCTTCTTCATGCGCGCCTCTCACGAGCCGGAAAAAGAGGGCGTCATTCTGCGCGTCTATTCGCGGGTCGTCGGCTGGTCGGTGCGCCATCGCATCGCGACCGTGCTGATGGGCATGCTGATCTTCTCGGGCTCCATCGGCTCGTTCTACCTGCTGCCGTCGGGCTTCCTGCCGCCGGAGGATTCCGGGCGCTCGCTGATCGGTGTCGAACTGCCGCCGGGCAGTCCGCTGGAGGATACGCGCGCGGTCAGCGAGGCCATCGCCACCGAACTCAAAAAGCGGCCGGACGTGAAAAGCGTGTTCGTCAACGGCGGCACGCTGCTCGGCTCGGGCAACGAGGTCAGGAAGGCGACCTTCATCGTCACGCTGACGGACGCGCACACCGTCCACCGCAAGCACCAGTCGCAGATCCAGGAGGAGATCGGCCGCACCCTGTCCGACATCCCGGATATCCGGTACTGGTTCATCCAGGACAACGGCCAGCGGCAATTGCAGGTCGTGGTCGCAGGCCGCGACGCGGCCAAGGTCGACGACGTCGCCGCCCGCCTGACCAGCGAGGCCAAGCGCATCCCGACCCTGCTCAACGTCGTCTCGACGGCCGAACTCGACCGGCCGGAATTGCGCATTCACCCGCGCTCCGACATCGCCGCCGAGATGGGGATCACCACGGAAGCCATTTCGGAGGCCGTCCGTATCGCGACCATCGGCGATATCGGCGCCAACCTCGCCAAGTTCGACGTCGGCGACCGGCAGGTCCCGATCCGGGTCAAGCTGCCCGATACCGCGCGCGCCGACCGCGGCATGCTGGAGACGCTGTCGGTTGCAACGGCCAGCGGCACGCCGGTTCCCCTTGCCACCGTCGCGCGCTTCGAGCTGGCGCAGGGGCCAACGTCGATCGAGCGCTATGACCGGCAGCGGCGGGTGCTGCTCGGCGCCGACCTCGTCGGTTCGACGCCGCTGGGTGACGCTTTGGAGGCCGTCCTGAAGATGCCGGCGGCGCAGGGTTTGCCGGAGGGCATCACCGTCAAGCAGTTCGGCGATGCAGAGATCATGGAGGAGGTGTTCGCCGGCTTCGCGCTCGCCATGGGGGCCGGGCTGATGATGGTCTATGCCGTGCTCGTCCTGTTGTTCTCCAGCTTCTTACAACCCGTCACCATCCTGTTCTCGCTGCCGTTATCGATCGGTGGGGCGATCGTGGCGCTCGCGCTGACCGGCAACTCGATCAGCCTGCCCGTCGTCATCGGCATCCTGATGCTGATGGGCATCGTGACCAAGAACGCCATCATGCTCGTCGATTTCGCCGTCGAGAGGATCGCGCACGGTATGTCGCGGGCCGAGGCCATCGTGGATGCCGGCCGCAAGCGGGCGCGGCCGATCGTGATGACGACCATTGCCATGATCGGCGGAATGTTGCCGTCGGCGCTGGCACTGGAAGCCGGCGGCGAGTTCCGCGCACCCATGGCGATTGCGGTGATCGGCGGGCTTATCTCCTCGACTGTGCTGTCGCTCCTGTTCGTGCCGGCCGTGTTCGTTCTCATGGACGATGTCGGGCGCGCGATCTGGTGGGTGTTCGGCCGGTTCGTCGGCAAGGCGGAAACGGACGCGGAGACCGAGGCGGCACCTGCCAGGGAGGGCGTGGCACCGGGCCCCGCCGAATAGGTCCCCCTTGTGTGGCGTCGCGCCTTAATTGACCTGTGCGTGCGGCAAACTGGTCGTCAATTAAGGCGCGATAAACGCCACACTAAGTCATTAATTTTGCTGGTGGCCTTCATGTCTCGCCTAAATCGCCAGAGGATTCGGCCAGCACAGCGATTTAGGCGAGACAGGCCACTAGGGCGAAACAGAGCTTTTCGCGATCGTCTTGCTCCTGTCGGACGCCGCGAGTAGGGTCGCGATCCGCATACACCTTGCAACCTTCAGCGGAAGGACCTTTCCCCCATGTTCGACGCCAAGAGCCTGCTCGAAGCCCTCATCAACGGCGCCCAGCAGCGCAGTGCCGCTCCTGTCGGCGGCGCGCCCCAGGGCGATCCCCTCCGCGATCTGCTCGGCGGCCTCACTGGTGGGCAGGCCGGC
>JBGSQO010000625.1:0-3337 GCA_041738055.1 Filomicrobium sp. | reverse complement strand
GCGAGGCGCTGGCCCATGGCGCGGCCCTGGCCGGCGTGCTCGCCTTCGGCGCGGCGATCATGCTGATCTCGCAGATGTACCATGTCGACGGGCATCCGCCGAGCCTGCTGCTGATCTGGGGCCTCGGCGCCCTGATGACCGGAGTTCTGGCCCACTCACCCCCCTCGCTTGCCGCCGCTATGGCGTTGTTTCTCGGCTGGTCGCTGAGCGAGAGCAGCTGGCGAGAAGCAGCACACTGGCCCTTTCTGGCCGCGTGGTCGGCAACGGCTGCAGGATTTTATATCCAGCGCTGGCGCCCGGGCTTGCATGTTGCGGGCGTCGCGCTGGCTGCCTGGGTGATCGCACTGCCGTGGCTCATTGAATTGACCCATCCGCATCTGCTGGTGGCCGGCGCCGGCGTCATGACGATGGCAGCCGCCCTCCTCCTCTCGCGGGGCAGTCCAACGCTGGCTGGTCTCGCGCCCGCCACGCTGGGTTATGGTGCGGTGATTGCCGTGGCTGGACTGATCGGCTCGCAAGTCGCCCTCACCGAAGGTCTTGCCGTGACCGGCGGCCGTGTGCATGTCCCGCCGCTTCCCCTGCTGGCGCGCGCCCTGCCGACACTCGCCCTTCTGGCCGGCGCACTGGCCTTTGCCTGGCGGGGCGAACATCGGGGCCTGGTAAAGGTCCTCGTCGGCCTCGTCGTCGCTCAACTGATGACGCTCACGCTGTTGCGCGAGGGCATCTGGCTCATCCCCCTCGTCGGCGTCGGCTTCATTGCGGCCGGCCACGCCGAGCAGTCATGGGCCGGGCGCCCACCCGCAGCCGCCGCGCCGGTTGTCGGGTTCGGTCTGGTGGTCGCGTTCTTCGGGCTGTTCGATCTTCAGTTTTCCGATTTGCCGCTCGCGTCCGGCGAGGCCAAGAACTGGCAGGAGTGGGGACGGCTCGGGCTGCTGGCCTTGATCTCTCTGGCGCTGATCGTGAGCGTGCTGTGGTGGGCGATCGCGCATCGGCTCACCAAGCTCCAGTGGCTGGGCTTTGGCCTGTTTGCCGTCGAGGTCCTCGCAATCTACGACAAAACCATCGGCTCGCTGCTCGGCTCGTCGCTGTTCTTCCTCATCGCCGGGTTGATCCTGGCCGGCCTCGCAGCTCTTGCCGTGAGACTTCACGCACACGCCGAGCACGCCCCGACGCAAGGAGACGCAGCATGATGGGGTCTCGCACAGCCGGGCTCGCCGCCGCCGCCCTCCTTCAGATTGCTGTGCTGTGCTGGCTCGTCGCCGACCGCATCGCGCTGCTGCGTTCAACCGAGGAGATCGAGCTGCCTGTGGTGCCGGTCGACCCGCGCGATCTCTTCCGCGGCGACTACGTGATCCTCGGCTATGACATCGGCAGCATCGCCGCACCCAAGGATGTGCTGGCCCGGACCGATCTCGCCCAACCGTTCTACGTGCGGATCGAGAAAGGCGCGGATGGCCGCTTCGCGGGCACCCTTGCAGGACCCGATCGCCCCGCGGTGGGCCCCGGACAGCACGCCGCACTTGCCCGCGCGAGGCATGCCGGGAAGGCAGCACGGCAGACGGCCGAGACCGCCGGGCGGCTGCCGGTGCGCTATGGCATCGAGAGCTATTTCATTCCCGAGGGCACCGGGCGCGCGCTCGAAACGCAGGCGACCGAACGCCGGCTCGCCACCCTCGTCGCTGTCGGCCAAAGCGGCGAACTCGCCATCAAGGGTCTGCTGGTCGATGGCAAACTGGTCCACCGGGAGCCGGAGCTGTAGACCTCGCCCGTGGCTTGGATGCAGGGAAACGAGACCGCAATTGCTGGCGCTCACGCCCGATGATACGGGTGGCCGGCGATGATGGTGATGGCGCGATAGATCTGCTCGGCGAGCAGGATGCGGGCGAGCCCATGCGGCAGGGTCATGGGACCGAGTGAGAGCGACTGTCGGGCGGCTTCGCGGGCGGCAGGTCCGTGGCCATCAGCTCCCCCGATCAGGAACGCGAGACGCTTGGTGCCCGTGTCGCGCAGGCGCCGCATCTCGCCCGCGAAGACCACACTGGACTGCGCGCGGCCGGTCTCGTCGAGGAGTACGATGTGATCGGCGTCACTGACCGATTTCAACAGTCGCTGCGCCTCGTCGGCCCGCCGGGCGTCGAGGTCGGCAGCCTTGCCATCGGGAAGTTCCAGGATGTCCAGCGGCCCGAGGGCATGGGCGCGACCGAGCCCATTGGCCAGCGCCACATAACGGGCGACCAGCGCCTGCTCGCCGCCGTCTTTCAATCGGCCGATCGCTGCAACGCTGAGGCGCATAACACTCCCGGCCCCGCCTTGTTCGGCGGGGCATCGGCCATAGTCACCCAAATACACACCGGGCAGTCGCCAGCGGGCATCGCCTCAGTGCGACGTGGTGTCCGCCGGGCGCTCGCCCGACCACATCTTCTCGAGGTTGTAGAACTCGCGCACCTCGGGCCGGAACAGATGGACGATGATGTCGCCCGTATCGATCAGGACCCAGTCGCAGGCCTGCATGCCCTCGACGCGCGCGCGCCCGGCACCAGCGTCCTTGAGCTTATCCTGCAGGGTATCGGCCAGGGCGCCGACGTGCCGGTCGGTTCGGCCCGACGCAATCACCATGTAGTCGCCGAACGACGTCTTGCCGGCGAGATCGATGGTGACGATCTCTTCTGCCTTGGCCTCGTCCAGCCAGTGGACGATCTGCTTCAGCAGGGCTTCCGAGGATGTGCTGTCGGGCATCATCTCAGAGGGAGGCCTGCCGACATGGGCAGCCTCGAGTGAGGTTCGCATCTTGTGGTGGTCGTCCTTTCGCCATCGAACCCGTTTCTTTCTCGGGCCGGCACCTGCCGCCGGAAGGCGCCCGGGACTGCGAGATCCCTGCGCGTCGCAAGGATAGTCGCTTTCACCGCACGCAATCAAGACTTTAAACGGGTTCGTATTGCCGTGGTTTGTCAACTCACGTCTGTGGATTGTGGCGGTCCCGCAACATTGCACCGCGAATCGCCCGTAAGCCGGTCGAGGACAACGGCGACAGCCGGGTCGTCAGGAACACGAGAGCTGGGGGCTCGGCGCGGGCGAGACGGGCGGCCTCCTGCTCGGGCAACCGCCGCCGTGCCAGCGCCCGCCCGGCCATTGAAGCCAACGCCTCGAGCCGGAATCCCGGACGGTCGACGACGGCGATCGGCATCAGGTCGGCGATCGTCCGCCACTGCTGCCACCTATGGAAGCCGGCGAGGTTGTCGGCCCCCATGACCCAGACGAACTGCGCGCGCGGGAAGCGGCGGACCAGGAACGCCAGCACTTTGGCCGTGTAGGCCGTATCGAGGTCGCGCTCGAAGGC
>JBGSQO010000666.1:0-3476 GCA_041738055.1 Filomicrobium sp. | reverse complement strand
GATGTCGGTGCCGGCCGCGAACGCCTTGTCGCCAGCTCCCGTCAGGATCAGCGCCTTGACCGGGCCGCCCGGCTCGATGCCCTCGGCGATCTCCTTCAGCCGCCGGTACATGGGCACCGTCATGGCATTGCGCGCGTTGGGCCGCGACAGGGTCATGACGCCGATGCCGTCCGTTACGGTGAGCGTCACCTCGCCGTCTGCTGGGGCGGTTGCGGTCATAGCGGGCTCCGGGGTTGTTGGGACGACCCCGCATATGGCGGCTTCGGGCGGGGAGCGCAACCGGCGTCAGCTGTCGCGTCTCGAGCCCTTCCGTGGAATTCCAAGACTTGCTAAAAGAAAGTCATGACCCGATCCGAAGCCTTGGCGATTATCGAAGCGGCCCTTCCGGCCCTGGACGACGCGCGTGTCGAAAAACTCGCGGAGATGGCGCGCGCACTGGCCGAGCCACAGCCAGTGTTGCGCAAGCTGACCGCCGAAGAACTGGCGCTCATCGAGCAGTCGAAGGAGGACTTCCGCCTCGGCCGCACGCTGACGATGGAGGAGGCGCGAGCCGGGACGGATGCTTTTCTCAAGCAGCTCGAAGCCAAGTATGGCTGAGCATGCGATCCATCCGGTTGTCCCAGACTTTTCACGACCAGCTGCACGAGCTTCTGGCCCAAGGTGCGCGGCGGTTTGGTACAATGGTTGCCTCTCAAAAGCAGACTGAGGTCTATGATCGCATTGAATTCCACCTTGTAGAGTTTCCCAGGACAGGCAAGCTGGACGATCATCTTCGGCTCTACATCTACCCTGTTGCGCAAACTCCATTTGTAGTTGTTTACGATTATGATGAACTTGAGCTGCGTGTTCATTTCATCCTGCACGAACACGCAGATCGCTCGCGCATTGATCCTGGCCAGATCAGGTGGTAGCGAAAATCGACCCGCTTGACGCGCCCGCTCGCCACGCCGATTTTGCCGGCATGACCGACACGCCCGACATCCCTGACGAGATCGCCCCGGCCGCCGCGCCCGAAGCCCCCGAGCCCCCCGCGCGCACGGGCCCCGAGGTCATTAGCGCCTACCTCAAGACGCTGCCGTCCTCGCCCGGCGTCTACCGCATGATCGACCCGGCCGGCGAGGTCATCTACGTCGGCAAGGCGCGCTCGCTCAAGGCACGCGTGTCGAACTACGCGCGCATGGGCGGGCACACCAACCGCATCGCCCGCATGATCGCGGGGACCGCCTCCATGGAATTCGTCACGGTCCGGACCGAGGCCGAGGCGCTGCTGCTGGAAGCCAACCTGATCAAGCGCTTCCGTCCGCGCTTCAACGTGCTGCTGCGCGACGACAAGTCGTTTCCCTACATCGTCATCAGCAAGGACCACGCCGCCCCGCAGATCCTCAAGCACCGCGGCGCCCGCAACCGCAAGGGCGAATACTTCGGCCCGTTCGCCTCGGCCGGTGCTGTGACCCGAACCATCGGCATGCTGCAGCGGGCGTTCCTGCTGCGCTCCTGCTCGGATTCGGTCTACGAGGGGCGCACCCGCCCGTGCCTACTGTGGCAGATCAAGCGCTGCGCGGGGCCTTGCACGGGCGAGATCGGGCTCGAGGAGTACAACGGGCTGGTCGACGAGGCGGTCCGCTTCCTGCGCGGCGAGAGCCAGAGCGTGCGGCAGATGTATCAGGGCCTCATGCAGGAGGCGTCCGAGGCCCTGGAGTTCGAGCGCGCGGCCAAGTTCCGCAACCGCCTGTGGGCGCTGGCCCATGTTACCGCCGACCAGTCGATCAACGCCGCCGGCATCGAGGAAGCCGACATCTTCGCCGCCCACGAGGAAGGCGGCCAGACCTGCATCCAGGTGTTCTTCTTCCGCGCCGGCCAGAACTGGGGCAACCGCGCCTATTATCCTAAGGCCGACCGCTCTATCGAGACCCCAGAGGTGCTCGCCTCCTTCATCGCCCAGTTCTACGACGACAAGCCGGTCCCGCGCCTCGTGCTGGTCTCCCCCGACATGCCCGAGCGCGAACTGATCGCGGAGGCGCTCTCCACCAAGGCCGAGCGCAAGGTCGAGGTGCTGGCCCCGCAGCGGGGCGGCAAGGCGGAACTGGTCGCCCATGCGCTGACCAACGCGCGCGAGGCCATGGCCCGCAAATTGGCCGAGACGGCATCCCAAGCTGCGCTCCTGAAGGCGCTGACCGAGCGCTTCGGACTGCCCCGCGTGCCGGCCCGTATCGAGGTGTTCGACAACTCCCACATTGCCGGCACGAACGCCATCGGCGCGATGATCGTCGCCGGGCCGGAAGGCTTCTCGAAAGCGCACTACCGCAAGTTCAACATCAAGTCGGAGGCCGTCACGCCCGGCGACGATTACGCCATGATGCGCGAAGTATTGACCCGACGGTACAAGCGGTTGGCCAGTGAAGATCGAGGGGCGTTGCCCCTCGAGCACCCCACCAGGGTCTCGGACCCTGGACCCATACTGGGGGAAGCAGACCCGGGTCCCCTGCCCGATCGGCCCGACCTCGTGCTGATCGACGGTGGTGCGGGGCAGCTCGCCGTCGCGCGCGAGGTGATGGCCGAACTTGGTATCACCGATATCCAGCTGGTTGGCGTGGCCAAGGGGCCCGACCGCGATGCCGGGCGCGAGCACTTCCACATTCCCGGCCGGGCGCAATCCCTGATGCTGGAGCCGCGCGATCCCGTCCTCTACTTCGTGCAGCGACTGCGCGACGAGGCGCACCGTTTTGCCATCGGCACGCATCGGGCCAAGCGCGCCAAGGCCATGGGCGTCAATCCGCTGGACGACATTCCCGGCATCGGCCCGACGCGCAGGCGCGCCCTGCTCACCCACTTCGGATCGGCCAAGGCCGTCAGCCGCGCAGGCATCGAGGACCTGAAGGCGGTGACAGGAATTTCCGCCGAGATGGCCCAGAAGATCTACGATTTTTTCCACGAACGACGCAGTTGATACCCGCCGGACGAACGACTGACGCATCGCTCCCGCCAGACCGCGCCTTCCGAAGACTCTTTCGTTTGCGCTTTTCGACACTCGTTCCTCCGATTCCGGCTCGGGGGCCGGGAGGCGCGAAGTACTTCTGTTGGCGCTTTCCGACTCTCGTTCCGAGAGCCGGCCGGTTACCCAGCAGCAGGGGAATCAGGCTTCGCCTGCGCGGGGTCCGGGGCGGCCCAACACGGGCTTGCCCAGTGTTGGCAAAGCTTGAGTGAGCCCCGGCTTCACTTGGGCGGCGGTCAACGTCGCTTTTGTCAGCGCCCATGGCAGCGGGAGCCCGCTCAGCCGCGACCTACCCCTCCGCCCGCCAGCTGTAGAGCCAATCATAGGACGCCATGAGCCGTTCCGGCGGGGTGAGCCGGAGGGCTGCGTTGCGGGCCAGCGCGACAGGGCCGCTCGCGTGGTAGATGTCGCCGTTGCGCATTGAACCGGCCTGCACGTGGGCCGCTCGCGGCTGGCGTCGGGCCTCATAGGCGGCAAGACCGGC
>JBGSQO010000562.1:0-6010 GCA_041738055.1 Filomicrobium sp. | reverse complement strand
GGGGGGCCATCACGATCGTCCTGGTAGGCCCCGGGGGCGCCACCGTTGCCACGCGGCGTCTCTCGGTAGACGTCGTAGCGGTCCTCGTAGGGGTCGGCCTTCTGCGCCTGCCGCCAGGGCAGGGCGTCCTCGGCAAGCGTAGGGGATGCGACGGACAGCGCGGCAACCACCAGCGGCAACGCCAGCAGGGCGGCCGCAAGGGTCCGCATCGATAGGGGCAGTACGGACATCACGTGGGTTCGACCTCGAGAGGGGCGGGGCATTGGCGCCCGGCCGGTCCAACTGCGGTACGCTCGGTACCGTTTGCGTAACCATTGCTCGCGAGTTGTTACCAAAGTGTGGCTCGACCACGGTCGGCGCACGGCAACATCGTCGAACGGCCGACGGCAAGCGCCATCAACCGTGGATAGGCTCGTGCCGACCACACGGGATCGGGGAATGGCGCGCGACAGCCTATGCAGCCGCCGCGACCGCGTGTATCCATGGTCAACGATTCACATCACACTCGAACAAGCGGCCCCTGTTGGCTCGCGTCGGTGGTTCCCGGACCGCCAGAGCCGCCGCAGACGCAAAGCGTTGACCGCCCCCGACGCGCGAGGGGCGAAGAGGGGGCACACCATGGACCACGCACTCGATACGCAATTCAGCGAGCCGGGCGATCTCGAGCTTGCCGCGCTCATCTCGAGCAAGATCTGCCACGACATCATCGGACCCGTCGGCGCCATCTACAACGGTCTCGAAATCCTCGACGAGGATGACGACCGCCAGGCACAGACCTACGCCCTCAACGTCATCCGCAACGTCACCGAGCAGGCCTCGGCGCGCCTGAAGTTCGCCCGTTTCGCGTTCGGCGCGGCGGGTTCAGCCGGCGCCCAGATCGACCTGACCACCGCCGAGCAGATCTCGCGCGGGCTGTTCAGTCAGGGCAAACACCAACTCACCTGGGTCGGTCCGTTCGGCCATATGGCCAAGAACAAGGTCAAGCTGCTGCTCAATCTGGTGGCCTGCTCGCTGACCGTGCTGCCGCGCGGCGGCCAGATCGCGGTCGCCATCGAGGGCGGGCTCGAGACGCCGAGCTTCGTTCTGCGCTGCACGGGTACCGGCGCGCGTCCGCCGCAATACCTGACCGAGTACGTCATCGGGCAGGCTCCACCACAGCTCGATGCATTGACGGTCCAAGCCTACTACACGTGGCGGCTGGCGGCGTCGACGGGTATGCGGATCGAGATCCTGAAAGACGGCGACGACATCCTGCTGCAATCCGTGCCGGACTGTTGAAATCCTGGCTGATGGCCGAGCCTCGTGCATCGGGGCGTCTTGGAGGCTCTGCCTCCAAACCTCCGCCAATGGCCTGAGGCCTTTGGAAACCCCGGTCATCGGGAGTCCCTCGGATCGTCGAAAATCGTGCAGGCGGTTACCGCCTGTTAACCCTGCTGGGGCACTCTCGAATCCGGTCGTTGAAACTACGCGACGACAAACTGCGGCCAACGCCGAGCCGGGAAGCGCGCCCCCATGAAATTCTGCCTCGTCGCCGACGATTCCGACGTCATCCGCCGCATCGCCCGTCGCATCATCGAGGGGCTGGGCTACATCGTGGTCGATGCCGACAGCGCCGAGGAAGCGCTCCGGATCTGCCAGAAGGGCGTGCCGCAACTCATCCTGCTGGATTGGCGGTTGCCGGACGGCCATACGCATGAGTTCGTGCGCCACGTGCGGGCGCTGAAGTCGGACGAGCCGGTGCACATCATCTACTGCGCGACCGAGGCCGATCCCATCGACATCAACAACGCGTTCGAGGCGGGTATCAGCGGCTACGTCCTGAAGCCCTACGACCGTGAGAGCCTGTACGAGCGCATCCTGGCCTGCACAAATCCGATGGCCGTCGTGCAGGCCTGAGGCGATCTCCTCGCAAAGTCGGCATTCAGTGGCGCGGGGTTGGGCTTATACCGTCCCGCCGATGTTTCGACTCTAAGTCTGTTATGGCGGCGGGACGGAATTGTCTCTTGTTTGCGCCTTCCGACACTCGTTCCGAGAGCCGGCCGGAAGGCGCGGTCTACCGAGAGGTGTGTCACAACATCTGAGGGTGAGTATTACTCGTCCCAGCAGACGTTAGCCTCGGCGCGGCAGGTGTATTCATCGAACACGATGAAGTCGAGGAACAGCTCGCACTTCACGTCCTTCTCGCCGGTCCGGTAATTGGCGATGCCGCGACCCGTCATATGCTCCTTGATGTACTTGTCGAGCATTGCCTTGGCGTCCTTCGTCGGGCCGTCCTTTCCGTAGTCGTTCACGGAAAACGCGAGCCGGGTGCATTTCGCGGCTGCCGGCGTGGGCGACAGCATGGCGGCAACGGCGAAGACGGCGAGTCCGGAAGCGAGAACACTGCGCATGTGACGAGCCCTGCAAAAGATGACGGAAGGGCTTCTATAGCGCCGCCGAACGCGGCTGCCTGTGGCCGGCGCGCCTCAGTCCGAGGCCTTTCGACAGGCTGAAATCAACGCCACATCAATAAAATACAACGCTGGCAAAACTTTATTGCCGAAGGCTGAGTCTTGATGCGCAAATCGAGACTCAATTGTGGCGCGCGGTGACACTCGTTCCGAGCGCCAGCGGCCGCGCGCGGGGGATTGGTGGCGCGCGGGGACCGGCAGGCGGTCCCCTCTCCCCATTGCCCTGCACTTGCAATGGGGAGAGCGGCTGTCTTGGCTGTCAAGCGCTTTGCCATGATTTGTTGTCTCGGAGAATGGCGTTGAGGATGGTCACGAGCTTACGGGCGACGGCGATGAGTGCGACCATTTTGGGTTTGCCGGCAGCGACGAGCTTGTCGAAGAAGGCCTTCAAGACGGGGTTGTGCCGCTTGGCGACCATGGCGCCCATGAATAGGGCCGTTCGCACCGCGGTACGCCCGCCGCCGATGAAGCTTCGACCACGCCATTGTCCGGACTGGCGGGTGAACGGAGCGAGGCCGGCGAGGGCGGCGACCTCTTTGCGGTCGAGACTGCCGAGTTCGGGCAGCTCGGCGATCAGCGTTCGTGCGATGGTCGGTCCGATTCCCGGCACCGACCGCAGCAGATCCTCCTTCTCGCGCCAGACGGGGGAGCCCCGCACGCCGTCATCGATGTCGGCGTCGACGCTGGCCAACTCTTTCTCCAAGGCCTTGAGCAGCCGCACGATGCTCTTTTTCACGCGCGCCGGAGCCCGCTTCGCCCGCTGGCTCTCGGCACCGATCATGGCGACGATCTGCCGTCGCCGCTGCACCAGGTCGGCGAGCAGCTGGGTCTGTTCGTCGGGCAAAGCGCGCAGCTCCGGCTTGGTGGCCTCGACGAAATGGGCGATCAGGGCGGCATCGATTGGATCGGTCTTGGCGCGTTGGCCCAGAGCGGTGGCGAAGGCGCGGACCTGGGCCGGATTGACGACGACGACAGGCAGCCCTGCCCCGGCGAGCGCAGCGGTGACCACGGTCTCGAAACCGCCGGTGGCTTCCAAGCCGATGCGGCCTGGAGCCAGCTCGATCAATCGCGTGACCAGAGCCTCGAGACCCGCCCCGGTCCGTTCCACGATGAACGCGGCCCCGCCCGGACGCACGGCAACATCGAGACGATCCTTGGAGACGTCGATTCCTACGGTGATGGCTTCCATGACGACCCGTCCTTGCCTAATCGAGCTTCGCGATGAGCGGCCCAGGCGACTGTTCGGGTTCGAAGGAACAACAGGCGGGGCACCAAGCTCTCCCACGGTCTTGGAGGACCCAGGGTTATTCGGACACCCGCCCGTCACCGCAACTCGGAAACTACCCGAGTCGCGAAGACGAGAGTTACAAGGGCTAGGGTGAGGGGCAGACCAGGGCTCGTGAGGGGCAGCCACAAGCGCTGCGGCTTGATCCTGCCCCTCACCCCGACCCTCTCCCCGTGAAGGACGGGGAGAGAGGGAGCCGCTCCCGGCGCGCTTTGGAGCGTCAATCAGTGCATGTAGGGCGCATCGCCGCCGCGCGGGGCGACGCCGCTGTCGAAGAAGAAGCCGTGATCGAACGGGCCGGCGGACGTCTGGCGATCGGTGAAGGGATCGCGGTGGCTGGTCACGCCACCGAAGGTGCTGCGGCCGTTGCTCGTCGTGTTGATGGCATCGGAGTAGGTGTAGGAATAGCCGCCGCGGCGGGCGACGAAACCCTTCACCTGCGGGCCGGAGCGGTACATGCCGTAGTAGCCGCCACGGTATCGCTCACCGGCGGAGGCCGTCTCGACCAGCACGGACATGCCGGCCAGAAAGGCGGCCGCAATCATCAGATGCTTCATCACTTACCCCTTTTTTACACGGTGGTTTGCCCTGGACGGACGCTTCCGACTTTCAACCTAACCGACAACCCACACACGCCAAGACACTATCCGGTGAACTTTTCGAGACGCTTAATGGTGCCGTTCACGCAGTTTCGCGAGCCGCGATGACATTACAACGACAGGCCCGGCAGCTGGTTTCCGGCCAATCTGTGCCCTCACCCCGAACGCCAAACGGGCGCGGCGTTTTCAGCCACGCCCGCAAGTCGTCGTAACGGTCTCAGCCTTACTTGCAGGCCTTCTGATGGGCGACGCAGTGCGTACCGAGCGTGGCGGCGGTGCAGGTCATCTTGACCTCGCCCGAACCCTTCCAGCCGTTGGCCTTCATCTGGTTGTTCAGCGCCGCGTTGGCCATGAACTTCGCCAGGTCTTCGGTGAGCATGGTGGCTTCGCCACCAGCCTTGACGCAGCCGGCATTGGCAGCACCCGGAAGCGCGGCGAGAGCGAGTGCGGCAAACAGTGCGTAGGTTATCCGCATGGGACTGTGTCCTTGCATAGAGTTGGTGGGCCGATCAATGCTTGCAGATGGTCGCCGTGCCGGTGCACTCGTAACCCCAGCCGCCCTGCTTGCACTTGTAGGTGCGGGGGCCGAAGTCGTAGCCCGGGGTGTTGCCCGAGGCCATCCAGGCGGCCCAGGCACCCCAGTCGGTCGTCTGCAGCATGATCTCGTCGACCTGGAACTTGGCGCCTTCCAGCGTCGTAGCGGTGCCCTGGCCGGCCTTCTTGGCGCAGGTCTTGGCCTCGACGGCGGTCGCCCCAATGGCGAGGCCGAAGCCGGCGACGGCAGCGCCGACGAGCGCGATCTGCCTGATGTTGAGCATGGTCTATGTCTCCCGGTTTAGGGTCGTACGATGCGGCGGAGAGTGCCGCAACGGCCAGAAATTAACCATCGCGCTTCCACAGATATCCTTGGCCCCCCGACACTTTGTCGGGCCAAAGTGGCCCGGCCGCGACATATGGAACGCCCTGCGGGCCGCGGCGGGCTCTGTCCCCTCGACCCCCACCAAGTCCTTAGACCTTGGAACCATCACCGGGAGTTTGGGGCAGGCCGGCTGCCTAGAAGAGGCAAACGGGGTGATCCCCCGCGCGGGGGTCCGGGGGCGCGCAGCCCCCGCCTTCACTATCCAGAAACTCGAAGCAAAAAGCCGATAGACCCCATCCAACCTCACATCGACGATGCGGGTGGGCAAGCCGTTCTGGCAACAGACCCAACCGACCTGCTGGATCATCGCCCTCACCCCGACCGTCATCCCCGCGCAGGCGGGGACCCAGACAGCGTGGAGCATGGCCAAACGGTTCTGCCCAACGTGACCGTGCTTGGGTTCCCGCCTTCGCGGGAATGACGGTTGAGTGTCGAGCGAGCGCGTGCCATCCAGAAACGCGCGGCGGGCAACCCAATCGAATCAACGGCCTTGGTTTCATCGATCCGGGTGGGCGATCCGCCCATGGCAACTCACTTGAGCGCCAAGACCCGCCTTCACTTCCCCGCCTCTTTCACCACGCGGATCGACAACTCGCGCAGCTGCTTGGGCTCCGGCTCCGACGGTGCCCCCATGAGCAGGTCCTGGGCCTGCTGGTTCATCGGGAACAGGGCGACGTCGCGGACGGCCTTGCAGCCGGTCAGCAGCATGACGATGCGCTCGATGCCGGCCGCCATGCCGCCGTGCGGAGGGGCGCCG
>JBGSQO010000548.1:0-7487 GCA_041738055.1 Filomicrobium sp. | reverse complement strand
GATCTGTCGTTGCGCGCGATCTGCTCGGGCGTGCCGGCCGCGACGATCCATCCGCCCGCCTCGCCGCCCTCGGGCCCGAGGTCGACGATCCAGTCGGCCGTCTTGATGACCTCCAGGTTGTGCTCGATAATGACGACCGTGTTGCCGGCCTCGACCAACTCGTGCAGGACTTCCAACAGCTTGGCCACGTCGTGGAAATGCAGCCCGGTGGTCGGCTCGTCGAGAATATACAGCGTGCGGCCGGTCGCCCGCTTGGACAGTTCCTTGGCCAGCTTGATGCGCTGCGCCTCGCCGCCCGACAGCGTGGTCGCCTGCTGGCCGATCTTCAAATAGGACAGCCCGACACGGACGAGCGTCTCCAGCTTGTCGCGGATGGCGGGGACCGCGCGGAAGAACTCCGCACCTTCCTCCACCGTCATGTCGAGCACGTCGGCGATGGACTTGTCGCGGAAGCGGACCGACAACGTCTCGCGGTTGTAGCGCTGGCCCTTGCACTGGTCGCAGGTGACGTAGACATCGGGCAGGAAGTGCATTTCGATCTTGATGACGCCGTCGCCCTGGCAGGCCTCGCAGCGCCCGCCCTTGACGTTGAAGGAGAAGCGGCCGGCCTGATAGCCGCGCGCCTTGGCCTCGGGCAGGCCCGCGAACCAGTCGCGGATCGGGGTGAATGCGCCCGTGTAGGTCGCAGGGTTCGAGCGCGGGGTGCGCCCGATCGGCGACTGGTCGATGTCGATGACCTTGTCGAGGTGTTCGAGCCCGAGAATTTTGTCGTGGGCGCCGGGATGCTCGCGCGCGCCGTTGAGTTTGCGGGCGACCGCCTTGAACAGCGTGTCGATCAGCAGCGTGGACTTGCCCCCGCCCGAGACGCCGGAGATGCAGGTCATGAGCCCGAGCGGGATCTCGGCTGTGACGTTCTTCAGGTTGTTCTCGCGCGCGCCGACGATGGTCAGCGCCTTGCCCTTTTTCGGCTGGCGGCGATTGGCGGGCACGCGGATGCCCATCTCGCCGGTGAGATATTTGCCGGTGAGGCTGTTGGGGTTGGCCTTGATCTCCTCGGGGGTGCCTTGGGCGACGATCTCGCCCCCATGCACGCCAGCGCCCGGGCCGATGTCGACCACGTAATCGGCGGTGAGGATCGCATCCTCGTCGTGCTCGACCACCAGCACGGTATTGCCGAGGTCGCGCAGGTGTTTGAGCGTTGCCAGCAGGCGGTCGTTGTCGCGCTGGTGCAAGCCGATGGAGGGCTCGTCCAGCACGTAGAGAACGCCCGTCAGCCCCGAGCCGATCTGAGAGGCCAGCCGGATGCGCTGGGATTCGCCGCCCGACAGCGTTCCGGAGTTGCGCGACAGGGTGAGATATTCGAGGCCGACGTCGTTGAGAAAGCGCAGCCGCTCGGTGATCTCCTTGAGAATCCGGCCGGCGATCTCGTTCTGCTTGGGGCTCAGCTTCTCGGGCAGTTCGGCAAACCAGCGGTCGGCATTGCGGATCGACATCTCGCCGACCTCGCCGATATGGAGGCCCGCGATCTTGACCGCGAGCGCCTGCGGCTTTAGGCGGTAGCCGCTGCACGCCTCGCACGGGTGGGAGCCCTGATAGCGCGATAATTCCTCGCGCACCCAGTCGCTGTCGGTCTCCTTCCAGCGCCGCTCGATGTTGCCGATGACGCCCTCGAACGGCTTGGCGTTGCGGTATTTCCGGAGCCCATCCTCGTAGACGAACTCGATCTCTTCATCCCCGGTGCCGAATAGGATGGCGAGTTGCACGTGCTTGGGCAGGCGCTCCCACGCCATGTTCATCGAGACGCCATAGTGTTTGGTCAGCGCCTTGAGCGTCTGCTCGTAATAGGGCGAGGTGGCCCCCGTCTTGGACCAGGGATAGACGGCGCCTTCGGCCAGCGAGAGCGAGCCATCGGGCACGACCAGATCGGCCTCGAATTGGAGTTCCGAGCCCAGCCCATCGCACTTCGGGCAGGCGCCCGCCGGCGCGTTGAAGGAGAACAGCCGCGGCTCGACCTCCTCGATGGTGAAGCCCGACACCGGGCAGGCAAAGCGGGCAGAGAAGGTGATGCGCTCGTGGGTTTCGTTTTTATTTTGGAGCACGCCCGCGCCCGGCGGCCGGCTCCCCGGAGGGGAGTCGCCGGGCGCAACCAACGGCTTATCCGCGAACTCCGCAATCGCAATGCCGTCGGCCAGCGCCAAGGCCTGCTCGAAGCTGTCGGCCAGCCGCGAGGCGATATCGCCCTTCACCACGATGCGGTCGACCACCACGTCGATGTCGTGCTTGAACTTCTTGTCGAGGGTCGGCGCGTCGGGGATCTCGTGGAACGTTCCGTTGATCTTGACCCGCTGGAAGCCCTTTTTCATGAGCTCGGCCAAGTCCTTCTTGAACTCGCCCTTGCGGCCGCGCACCATCGGCGCCAGCAGATAGAGCCGCGTGCCTTCGGGCAAGGTCAACACACGGTCGACCATCTGGCTGACGGTCTGGCTCTCGATCGGCAGGCCGGTGGCGGGCGAATGCGGCACGCCGACCCGCGCAAACAGCAGCCGCAGGTAGTCGTAGATCTCCGTCACCGTGCCGACGGTCGAGCGCGGGTTCTTGCTCGTCGTCTTCTGCTCGATGGAGATGGCGGGGCTCAGCCCGTCGATGTGATCGACGTCGGGCTTCTGCATCATCTGCAGGAATTGCCGCGCATAGGCCGACAGGCTCTCGACGTAGCGGCGTTGGCCCTCGGCGTAGATCGTGTCAAACGCCAGCGAGGATTTGCCCGAGCCCGACAGCCCCGTGAACACGACCAGGGCATCGCGCGGGATGACGAGATCGACGTTCTTCAGGTTGTGCTCGCGCGCGCCACGCACGTGGATGGTGCGGTGCGGGTCGGGAACTGGACTACCGCTGGCCCTGAGGCTATCCGCGCCGCTGCCGTTGATCTGCTTTTTCTTTGCCATGGCCCTTGGTTAGCCGAGGCTATCGGCGACGGCAACCGGCGGCACACGGGCAGGCCGGGGTCGGTTTCGTCGTAGCCACGGTCGTGCTATGAAATTCTTTGCGAAAGTCGCTCGATCCCGGTCCCGACGCCGGTCAAGCTGGCTGCACAGGAGCCGTCTCATGGACCTGCCCGATCCTCTGATCCTGATCTCGCCGGGGGATCTGTCCGGCGCGCCGGTGTTCAACGGCACGCGCGTGCCCATTCAAGCGCTGTTCGACTACATCGAAGGTGGTGATCCTCTGGACGAGTTCCTGGAGGATTTCCCGAATGTGTCTCGCGAGCACGCCATCGCTGTTCTCAAGGCATCGCGAGCCGCGCTGATCGAAGCCAGTAGCGCGACCGAGACCTATCAGGCATCAGCAGAAGAGCTGGCCGCCATCGCAGAGGCCGAGGCGCAGTTGGCGCGAGGCGAGCGCGTGCCGAAGGCGGAGGTCGACGCGTTCTGGCGGCGTCATGGCCTGTGAGATCGTCTTTGCCCCGCGCGATTTGCGGGACCTGGAGGCGATCGAGGCTTACCTGAGCGAGCGCAGTCCGGCCGGCGCCCTCAACGTTCTCGCTGCCTTCAAGCGCGCCATCGACAGCCTTCAGGATTTTCCGCGCCTCGGCACACCGATCGACACCCAGGGGCGCTATCGGCTGCGTTCTTCTTGCAGTGCTTGGCCGTGATCGGGGTGAGCACGATTCGTATCGAAGCGTAATCGTTGCTCGTCAACTGCAGATCGTGATAACAGGTAACCCGACGGCGAGCGCCACTTCTGTAACGCTGCCATCGGGCGGACGTGTCTTGGCAGCTAACGCCACCAGATCAGGCCCAAGCAGAGGCTATTCTGCTCTGGACCGCATACCAAACGGTGCACCTCCTGACCGGCTCTCTGGCCCCGTTGGAGTTGTTTCCGAGGTCAGGGATGGTGCGCCAACACCTTCTCTGACCGGCTTCTGAGGCGCCCCAGCTTAGGCTGGTGGCGCCTCATTTCTATTCACTGTCGACCAGACCTGAAGTTTGGCCGGATGATTTGAGTTTCTGGAGTCCCCGGCGCATCGCCCCGCAACTCCTTTAGACGCGCCTTGGGGTATGCCTTTCGGAACGTTGCCTCTGCCAGTCCCATCGACTTTGCAATGTCAGCAACGCGAACACCTGCTGCAACTTGACGCTCGAATTCTGCAATCACTTCATCCGTCAGCTTTGTTGGCTGGCCGACGCGTGCACCACGAGCGACCGCAACGGCCATTCCTTCCTTTGTCCTCTGGCTCCGGTTCGCCCCACGGAACTCCGCGAGTTGATCCTCCGAGTACCAAGTGACAAGCCCCCATGTGCCCTGCGAAGTCCGTATGACATCGCGGTCGCGTTTCGCTCGACGCTTGAGTGAATCGTACACAGCATGAACCGGGTTGTCGTGCGCTGACTCAACGCCGGCCTCTTTCAGCTTCTCCCAGATATCGGCGACGTGCATCTCGGTCCGGTTGAACTTGATGCACTCCATTGACGCTTCACCGATCCCCATCCCGTAGTACGGATTACGCGCCTTCGATTCTGCTTGAACCGGCGGCTGGCTCGCCGCTTTGATGGACGAAGTCAGCGGCGACGCACCAGTCGACAACTGGTACAGCCCCATGGCTGCGAACAGTTTCTCTGTCGCCGCACGTTCTTCTGCCGTGATGTTGGCCTGCATCCGTTCCGCCAGCTCCATATAGAGGGAGGCGAAGTGGACGAGGCCGATGCGTCCGTGTGTCATGCGAGAAGGATTATGACGGACTGCTCGTGAGGTCAATAGTATGCGTCGCGCCTTTCGTATTCTGACCGCGACCCAGCATACCATTCTTCCACTTTTTGATTATAATGAATATTATCAATGCGTTGCGCCTACGCGAAACAACAAGAAGCTGGTGCACTTAGTCGTCTCGTATCGTCGCTTATGTTTCCAGTCGGCCAGAAAGCGGTGCAAACATCGTCAAATATGTGGTGCGGCTGCGCCAGAATGCCGCGATCTTCTACCGTGTTGCCCCCGGCGAGGTGCTTATCCTGCACATCCGGCATGGGGCACGGCAGCCGATCGAGCCGGAAGAGCTGTGATCAGCGGAGCCGCTCACGCCGTCACGGCCGAGCACCACATGAATTGGACCCGCAGGCGCTGAGCCGGCGGGTCCAGGTTGGAGGATGAGGCAGGCACGATCCGATCAGAACAGCACGATGTCGGCGGTCGTGAGCTGGTTGGGGTTGTCGATGCCGAGCAGCACGATCTCGATGTCGATGCCGCGGTCTGCCATGTCCTCGCTCTCGCGGATCGTCGAGTCGCCGCCCGAGCTGGCGATGTTGTCGAGCACGTCCTGGGCGTTCAGGAACCCGAAGGCCTTCGAGATGTAGAGCTTGTCGACGCCCGAGGTGAAGTCGGTGACGATGTCCTTCACGTCGTCGCTGTTGTCGCCGACGAAGAACTTGAAGATGTCGTTGCCGAAGCCACCCGTCATCTTGTCGGCGCCGCGGCCACCCTGCATCAGGTCGTTGCCGATATCGCCCTTGAGATAGTCGAGCCCGTCACCGCCAAAGAGCTTGTCGTTGCCGACGCCACCAAACAACTTGTCGTTGCCAATCCCGCCGTAGAGCTGGTCGTGGCCGAGCCCGCCGAAAAGGCTGTCGTTGCCGCTGTCACCGAACAGCTTGTCGTTGCCGCTATCGCCGAACACGCGGTCGTTGCCGGAACCGGCGCGGACCAGATCATTGCCGGCGCGAGCGATGATCACGTCGTTGCCGCCGAGGCCGACGATCGTGTCGTTGAAGATCGTTCCGATGAGGGTGTTGTTGAAGTTGTTGCCGGAGATGAAAGCCATGGTGGTTGCCTTTCGAGGCGAGGGGTTGCTCATGACCGCAACTCGGGAGAGGCTTTGCTCTGTTGTCCGTGCGGGTAACATAGTTTTTAGGCACTCTTTGCTGGCGGCGCTGTTCCGCCTGGGACAGGGTGCCTGCTGGTGCTGCTCTGCAATGAGGGAATAACGGCCGCAACTCGTCGCGGTGTGCAGCGCTGGCCCGGAGTATTGATCGAACGGAAGGCGCTTACGGACGGCCGGAGCCCACAGGCCCTGTGATCGAAGGGGCAACGGCGTGCGAAGTGTCGACGCCGGTGGACTAGGCCTACAGCTGCCCGAGGACGCCAATGCGCCCAGAGGGATCCCGACGGGCAACCACCATGCCCCCTGATCTCGGAACGATGCCGGTCAGTGCGGTAATATTGACTTGGTGGGTAACGAGAACGACGGGTCTATCGCCCCCCGCGTTTTTCTCGAGCCAAGCCTCGAGTTCGAGGGTTTGTGGCCGTCCGTCCTCTCTGTTCTCGAAGAAGGAATTCAGGGCGGGGAGGTCCTCGACCGGCCCAAGAGCCAAGAGCGCCGCCGTCTCCCGGCAGCGGCACCACTGGCTCGTCAGCACCCGCGCGGCGGTGATGCCCACCACGCGGAAAGACTCACCGATTTGCCGGGCCTGCTGGCGACCTGCCGGTGAGAGATTGCGCTGCGTACTGCAGTCGCCGAGGCGGAACTCATCGGGATCACCCGTCCCAGGGGCGATCGCATGGCGGATCATGACGAAGGCCTGCCCACTGCGAATGGCGTCCCAGAGCTGCGCTTCAGCGTGCGCCTTCCCCGTCGCTGCCGCAGCGGTGATCAGAACTCCGCACAGCAGCAAGACGCAGAGGGCGACGCGGGACGACCGCGTTGAAAATTCAGGGCGCATCCCGCAGGGGCTCCATTTCGTTGCAGCGCAGGTGGAACGTCCGCTACATGACATCGGATGAGCGCTGCTGAGCCAGCAGCGCGATCTCAGGAGTTCCCAACATGCACATCACCATCGACGACGCCCAGAAGGTCATCGCGGCAGCCCGCAAGGCCGCGCAGAAGATCGACACCAAAATGTGCATCGCCGTCGTCGACTCGGGCGGCAACCTCAAGGCCTTCTTGCGCATGGACGATGCCTGGGTCGGCTCGATCGACATCGCCATCAAGAAGGCGCGCACCGCGCTGTTCTTCGGCATGCCGACCAACGAGATCGGGGCGCTCTCGCAGCCCGGCGGGCCGCTCTACGGCATCGAGCACTCCAACGATGGGCTCATCACCTTCCCGGGCGGCCTGCCGATCGTGGACACCGAAGGCGTGATGGTCGGTGCGATCGGCGTGTCGGGCTCGTCGGTGGACAACGATCGCAAAGTGGCGGACGCGGGCGTCAAGGTCGTCGGCGTCAGTGATCTGCCGGCGCATCCCTGGCGGACGTGACGGCGCGTTTCTTTCATGCGAAGGGCGGACAGTAGGAAACATCCTACTGCCCGCAGCCAGCAATCATACCGTCCCGCCGATGTTTTGACTCTGTGTCTGTTCGGTCGGCGGGACGGTATTGTCTTTGTTTGCGCCTTCCGACACTCGTTCCGAGAGCCGGCCGGAAGGCGCGGCCTACCGTGAGGTAGGTCAAAACTTCTGCGGGTTGGTATCACCCGCGATCGAGGCCCTTCTCGTCCAG
>JBGSQO010000538.1:0-1686 GCA_041738055.1 Filomicrobium sp. | reverse complement strand
CCGAGCCACCCCGTCTGCCCGGCGCGAGCGAGCTGAAGTCTGCCCTGCTCGCCAGCCGTCGCGCTTTCCTCGGCAGCGGCCTGTTCAGCCTTGTCATCAATCTTCTGATGCTCGCCGGCCCGCTGTTCATGCTGCAGGTCTACGATCGCGTCATGACCTCGGGCTCGATCCCGACGCTGCTCGCCCTCACCGCGCTGGTCACGGTCGTCTACGGCATCATCGGCGTGCTCGAGCTGGTCCGCTCCCGCATCATCGTGCGCATCGGCCACGAATTCGACGCCCGGATCGGTGCGCGCGTGTTCGATGCCGCGCTCAAGCGCAACGTGACCGGCTCCGCGCGCGAGGGCTCCAGCATCCTGCGCGAACTCGACCACCTGCGCCAATTCGTGGCGAGCCCCGGCCCGCTGGCGTTCTTCGACGCGCCGTGGACGCCGATCTACCTGCTCGTCATCTTCCTCGCCCATTGGGTGCTCGGGCTGGCCGCAATGGTTGGCGCCGCCCTGCTGCTGGCCGTAGCACTTTTGAGCGAGCGCCAGTCCCGCGCGCCCCTGCTGGAAGCCGGCAAGGCGTCTGCCCGCACCATGGATCTCGCCGACACCGCCCAGCGCAACGCCGAGACCATCGCCGCCATGGGCATGTCGAACAACATCCGCGCCCGCTGGCTCGTCGCCAACCGCGAAGCGCTGTCCTGGCAACTGCTCAGCGCCGACCGCCTCGGAGGCATCAACGCCGTCTCCAAGACCCTGCGTCTCCTGATGCAGTCGCTGATGTTGGCGGTTGGTGCCTGGCTCGCCGTCAAGGGCGAGATCACGGCGGGTGCGATCGTGGCCTCCACCATCATCTTCGGGCGCGCGCTCGCCCCCGTCGAGCAGGCCATCGCTCACTGGCGTCCATTCCTGAAGGCGCGCGAAAGCTACGACCGTCTCGAACAACTGCTCGCCAAGACGCCGGCCGAGACGCGGCGCACGAGCCTGCCCAAGCCGCGCGGCATCATCGAGGTGTCGAACCTGCGCGTGGCCTCGCCCGAGACGCGCCAACTGATCCTCGCCCAGATCTCCTTCCGCGTCGTGCCCGGCCATATGCTGGCCATCATCGGCCCCAGCGCGTCGGGCAAGTCGAGCCTCGTGCGCGCGCTCGTCGGCATCTGGCCGCCGCAGTCGGGCTCGATCACGCTGGACGGCGCCCGCCTCGACCAGTGGCACGGCGAGGACCTGGGCCGTCAAATCGGCTATCTACCGCAGTCGGTCGAGCTGTTTTCCGGCTCCGTCCGCGAGAACATCGCCCGCTTCTGCCCCGACGCCACCGACGAAGAGGTGATCCAGGCGGCCCGCAAAGCGGAGGCGCACGAGTTGATCGTCGGCCTGCCGAAGGGCTACGACACCGAACTGGGCGCTTTCGGCACGTATCTCTCCGGCGGCCAGCGCCAGCGCATCGCGCTCGCCCGCGCCCTGTTTCGCGATCCCCCGCTGGTCATCCTGGACGAGCCGAACGCCAATCTCGACCGCTTGGGCGACGTCGCACTCGCAAACGCCATCGACGGCCTGAGAGCCCGCGGCCAGACGGTGATCCTCGTCTCCCACCGCGTGCAGGCCATCGGCAAGGCCGACCTGCTGCTCTACATCGACAAGGGCATGCAGCGGGCGTTCGGGGCCCGCGACGAGGTTCTGGCCATGCTGCAGGGCGACG
>JBGSQO010000521.1:0-1526 GCA_041738055.1 Filomicrobium sp. | reverse complement strand
CTGGCCCCGATCCTCTACCGCGATCTCGTCGGCCGGCCGGCAGCCCTTGCAGCCGTCGGGGCGATCCTGGCGGGGCTCGGTGCGCTGTGGGCCACGCCGATCCTGTTGGCCGGGATCGACGAAACCTCCGGCTTCGTGGCGTTTGCAAACTTCTGGCAGACGAATAGCGTGCTGACCCCAACGCTCATCGGACTGGCGCAGACGGCCGGGCTCGATCCAGGAACCGCCGGGCGCATCGCGCGGGGGCTACTGGGACTGGCGCTCATCGCCGTCATCGTGCGCCTCGCCTGGCCCGCACACCGCGACCGGGCCGATATCGCCGACCGCATCGCTTGGGCGACGACCGCACTCGTTCTACTGAGCCCGGCGCAGTTCCCCTGGTATCTCGCCTGGGCTCTGCCGTTCACGACGGTGCGGCCGCTGATCGGCCTGGGGCTGGCGACCGCGCTGGTGCCGGCCTACTACGCCTCGTTCGTCTTCCTGGCGACAGGCACCTATGCGGCCTATCGCGACGGCTGGGTGTGGGCCATCTGGCTGCCGATATGGGCGGGGCTCGCCTGGGACATCTGGCGCTCGGTCAGTGCGAGCCCTTCGGCTCGGAGCGACGCACCGTCTTCTTGATGCGCAGGCACTTGTTCGACTTGGTCAGGTAATAGCCCGCCTTGCAGATGCGCTTCTTCTTGACTGTCGTGCTGCGCGTGGTGGACGCGCCGGAGCCGGAGCCGGAGCCGGAACCGGAACCGGCCGACTGAGCGATAGCCTCGAGCCCGGCAAAGGCGAACACGCCGGCGGCAGCCACAGCAAAAACAAGCGTTCTCATGACAACTCCATGCGGTTGGACGAAAGATCGTTGGCCGCCTGATCGAACAATCCGACGGGGCCCAACCGCAAGTCACGGTCGCGCGAGGCACGAAAATGTGACCAATCGTGAGGCACGCGCGACGCGGGCAGTGAAGACGAGGGACTCCAATGTTAGCCAACACTCGGCAAGCCGGTGTCGCGCGGCCCCCTCGACCCCCTACCCAAGGTCTTAGCCCTTGGAACCATCACCCGGAGATCCAGGCACGCCCGTCGCTCAGAAGCAGGCAAAAAGGCTTCGCCTGCGCGGGGGTCCGGGGCGGCGTGAGCCCCGGATCAATTAGCCCTTGGAGCCGCCGTCGAGCTTCTTGCGCACGCTCTCGGCGATCTCGATGCGCAGCGCCTTTTCAACGATACGCGGCATATTGGCATCCAGCCACTCGCGCAGCATCGGCCGCAGCAACTCCGCTACCGTGTCCTCCATGGTGCGCACCCGCTGGACACCGCCCTCGACCTCACTGATCGCCGGCGGGAAGATGGTGGCTTGACCGGCGGACGGCTGGAGCGCGGTGGTGGTCCCTGTCGCCGTCGTCGGGGTAGCCGGCACTGGAGACAGCTGCGCGGGAGCAGGCGCGGCGACCGATACGCGCAGGTTGGCGATCGGGTCCTTGCCCGGCTTGGCGACGGCCGAACCGTTGGTACCGGGAGCATGTGGAGCCTGCGCCGGC
>JBGSQO010000517.1:0-4177 GCA_041738055.1 Filomicrobium sp. | reverse complement strand
GCAGCCTGCGCCCGTGGGGGTCGCCGAC
The DNA here is from genome assembly GCA_041738055.1 of Filomicrobium sp. Lineage (GTDB taxonomy): Bacteria > Pseudomonadota > Alphaproteobacteria > Rhizobiales > Hyphomicrobiaceae > Filomicrobium. Next base: position 4,149 of record JBGSQO010000517.1, on the reverse strand, counting down.
GGCCGGCTCGTTCTCATCGTCGATCACGACGGCTGCGCCCAGGAAGCGGTCGATCGTCTGGCCGGTGTGCAAGAGCGGCAGGACGATGAATTCGAACTGGCGGGGCGGACGCCGACCGCCATCAGCCTGCTCGACGCTCATCAATCCGACGGCGCCACGGTCGCTGATGTCGGCCAGCACTTGCTGCAGGCGGGCGCGATCGGGGGGCTGCCATCCCTCGAGGAAGTTCGCGCCACGGAACTCGGCGGCAAAGCCTTCGCACAGCCGTGTGCCGGCAAGGCGGTAGCGGTAGAGCTGGCGGTCGATGCGCTCGAGGATGAACGTATCGGGCAGAATGTCGGCGATGCGCGACGGCTCGATCTCGAAGCGGCGCGGGGCGATCCGCTCGCCGCGCACGGCGTTCCAGTAGTCGAACAGGGTGCGTGTGGTTGGGTGCTGCATCGGGCGCATTCTTCTCCAGTCGAGCCGGCCCGGTTCGGCCGCGAAGCGGGAAAGTCGTGAAAGCCGGCTCAAGGCCTGTCCTGTCCTGGCACACGCGCAACGGGCGGCGGCCGGTCTGGCAACCAATTGAGCACCTTCCGTGCCAGGGGGCGGAGACGGCAACGAGAGGAAGCTGGCCTCGCGGGCATTGTGGCGGCACGAGCGGCACTGTATCGGTCAGCGAATGGGCGCTCGGTCCCGCCGCGAGGGGCAAACGAGAAGCCGTCCACTGGGGAGGCGCGCGTGCGTCAGAACGAGCCGATCTTCAACGTGCCCGGCAGCGTCACGGCGCTGATCGGCGTGTGCATTGCCATCCACATCGTGCGGGAGTTCCTGCCGCAGGATCTGTCCGATTGGACGACCATCGCCATGGCCTTCGTTCCCGCCCGCTATGCCGGGCATGCCAGCGAGATCGCCGGCGGCGACATCGCGACCGTCACGTCGTTCGTTACCCACATGCTGGTCCATGGCGACGTCACGCACCTGATGTTCAACAGCATGTGGTTCCTCGCGTTCGGTGGCGCGATCGCGTTCCGCATCGGCTCGCCGCGGTTCATCGCCTTCACGATCTTCACGGGCGTCGCCGGCGCGCTGGCGTTCTTAGCGGCTCATTTCGGCGAGCCGATCCCGGTGGTCGGCGCTTCGGGGGCGGTCTCCGGCATGATGGGGGGCGTCATGCGCTTCATCTTTGTCGCCATGGACCGCCACGATATGCCCGCCCTGCGGGAGGCGCCGCGCCGTATTCCGCTGATGAGCCTGCGTGACACGCTGTCCGACAAGCGCATCCTCGCCGTCACGGCCATCTGGCTGCTGTTCAACCTCATGTCGGCGTTCGGGTTCCCGGGCGGCACCGGAGGCGCGGGCATCGCCTGGGAGGCGCACGTCGGAGGCTTTGCCGCAGGCCTGCTCTGCTTCGGCTTTTTCGATCACGGAAAACCCGTCGGCAAGCCGCATCTCAGGGTGGTGCATTGAGCGCCGATTGCGGGGTTCGCTCGCAGAAAACGGGATTTATAGTGCGCCTGAGCCGGCTACCGCATTGCACCATCATTGAAATTTCTGGTGTGCCAGCAGTAGGGCCTTGCCACCAGCGCCTGTTTGTCGCAGCATTCTTCGCCTCTACTCGGTGATCCGAAATCGGGCCGTTCGAAGAGCCCAAGGATCCCGCAACAGGGTGGATGCACCGCGTTCGCTCACCTGCTCGGGAGGCTAGGTCAATGAATGTCGCAGCAGTCTTGAAGGCCAAGGGCCGGGCGGTCGCCACCGCCAGCCCTATGACGACGCTCCAGGAAATCGCAACCCAACTCGCGGCCAAGAAGATCGGCGCCATCGTCCTCGTCGACGATGCCGGCGGGGTCGTCGGCATCATCTCCGAGCGGGACGTCATTCGGGCGGTCGCAACGACGGGCGAGGGCGTCCTGGGCGCACCGGCTGCCAACGTCATGACACGGACCGTCGTGTCGTGCACCGAGGGCCAGACCATCGAAGAACTGATGACGGTGATGACGCGCGGGCGCTTCCGCCACGTGCCGGTCATCGAGAACGGCAAGCTGACCGGCATCGTGTCGATCGGCGACGTGGTCAAGCATCACATCGCCGAGGTGGAGATGGAAGTCTCGGCCATGCGCGGCTATCTGGCGACCGGCTGATACCGTCCCGGCGGGACTTCGCTGCCGAGCTTTGGCTGCCGAGTCTCGCCGACGCAATTGGAGGCGCGTGCTTCGCCGCAAATTCAGGGTGTGGCCGCCTTCAGGCGTCCGAGCCGGCGGCGAACGGCGATTTCTTGCGCAATGAGCTCGATCTCGCGCTCGGCGGCGCGCCGTCCGAGGTCGATCATCTCGGCGGCGCGGTGGAAATCGAACAGGTTGAGCCCGTAGAGCCGCGGACAGATCATGGCGTCCGGCGGATCGCCGGCCAGTCGCGATCGGGCAATCCGATCCTGCACGATGTTGAAGGCCTCGATCATCACGGTCGAGATGCCGGGCGCGGTGTCGCCGGTGCGGCCGAACATCTGCAGTTGCAGGAGGCGGCGGGCATTGAAGCGCTCGGCCAGGCCGCCGGTTGCTGGCGCAGGCGCAGGTTCGGCGGTATCTAGGTCTTCCGCGCTGACCTCGTCGACGTCGAAGTGCGGGGCGACCGTGCCCCGGCTCGACAGGTCGAAGTTGAGGTTGACGGCGATGACGTAGCGCGCACCCAGTGCTCGGCAGGCCGAGATCGGCACCGGGTTGACCAGGGCGCCGTCGAACAGCCAGCGACCGTTGAGCTTGACCGGGCGGAAGATGCCGGGCAGCGCATAGGAGGCGCGGATGGCATCGCCGAGAGAGCCGCGCGACAGCCAGATCTCATGGCCCGTGCCGATCTCGGTCGCCACCGCCGTGAACCGGATGGGCAGGCTCTCGATCTTGATGTCGCCGATGGTGTCGGCCAGCCGCTTGCCGAGCTTGGTGCCGCTGATGAGCCCCGTACCGGCGAGGTTGAAATCCAGATACTGCCAGACCCGCCGTGCCGTCAGCGACCGCGCGAAGTCCTCCAGCGCGTCCAGTTGTCCGGCCGCGTGGCAGCCGCCGACGACGGCCCCGATGGAGGTGCCGGCGATGATGTCGGGCTTGATGCCGGCGGCAAGCAGGGCGCGCAGCACGCCGATATGCGACCAGCCGCGGGCCGCCCCACCCCCCAGCGCCAAGCCGATCTTGCCCTCGTCCATTCTCGTGCCTCCCACCGTGCCGCGCTGGTTTGATGTTGGCGCCTGCGGCCGGTCGTCTCATCAGAGTAGAACAGGACGGTTAACGTGATCTAGGAGCAGGTGGGGCCCGGGCCACCGCGGGACAGCGCCGCGGCTCATTTTTGGCCGTAGACCTTGGCGGGATCGAAGGCCCGCTCGCTGATGCGTTGGTCCAGCAGGGCCGGTTGCGCGAGTGGGGCGCCGAGACCTGAGACCGCACGATAGAAACAGGAACGGCGGGCCGTGTGGCAGGCCGCCCCATTGCCCTCGATGCGGACCTTGAGCCACAGGACGTCCTGGTCGCAGTCGGTCAGCAGATCGAGGACGGTGAGCGTATTGCCGCTTTCTTCTCCCTTCATCCACAGCCGCTTGCGGGATCGGCTGTAGAAATGCGCCCGCGCCGTCTCGATGGTCAGCCGCAGAGCTTCAACGTTCATGTGGGCAAACATCAGTACCTCACCGCTCGCCGAGTCCGTGACGATCGCGGGAATGAGGCCGTCGGCGTCGAACAGTGGGGCGAAGGTGCCGCCCTCCTCGATGGCCTGCGTGTCGGCTGGGCGCGGGAACGGCGGTGGGGTCTCGGCGGTCATTGCAGGGTCCTTCGAGCGTCAGTCGGGATGCGGCTGCCGGCTGCGGTCGTCGGTGCGCGCCGGCCCGGATCGTCCTATATAAAGGCCGAGGCAGGGATGGCGGCAACCACGTTGCCCACACACGTCGAATGCGCGCAGGGATCACAGGCATGGCCGAACTCAATCAGATCTACAACACGCGCATCCTGGAACTGGCGGCCGGCATGCCACGGACCAAGCGGCTGGTCGATCCAGACGGCACGGGCAGCGCCCGCTCGCGCGCCTGCGGGTCGAGCGTCTCGGTGGATGTGCGTATGGATGGCGACCGCGTCGCCGACTTCGGCCAGAGCGTGAAGGCCTGTCTGCTCGGCCAGGCGGCGG
>JBGSQO010000502.1:0-2939 GCA_041738055.1 Filomicrobium sp. | reverse complement strand
CGGCGCTGGCCTCGGCCCGCACCGTCGACGCAACCGCCGTCCGCGATCTCTACCGGCTCGGCTATCTGGGCCCGTTCAAGGAGGCCGGCAGCCTCGTCGGCACGAGCAAGGTCTACACCCTCGACGGCAAGCTGGAGCCCGCTCGCACGGGAAAGCCGCGCGCGACGTTCCTGGTTGCGCCGTCGCTCGACAAGCGGCCGATCCTGGAGCCCGAGCGCACCGCCGCGCATCTGTTGTCGACGCTGTCGGGCTATCGGGATCTGGAACTGGGCACGCACTCGCGGCTCACCGTCGGCGGTCTCGACGGCATTCTGATCGAAGGCGGCGCCACGGATGGCGAGAGCAACCAGCCAGTGCGCCTGTTCCAGGTCATGCTTCTCGGTCGCGGCGGCGGCTACTTCCGCTTGCTGGGTCTAGCCCCGCCCGATCAGGCGGCCGAACTCCTGCCGGAGATGCGCCGGATCGCCGAGAGCTTCACGCTCAGCGATGGTTTGAGCCCGCCGCCGAGATAGCTTCGTGCAGGTCGGGATCACGAGCCGGCCTTGGAATTTGTCTCGACCGAATGGCTTGACAGCCGGCCGCCCGCTTCCGCATAAGGAGCCTCCCGCGTCGCGGCCTTCGGCCTGCGGCGCCTGCTCCCTGTGTTATGACGTCAAAGCGGGAGAGCATGGGCGGTTAGCTCAGCGGTAGAGCACACGCTTCACACGCGTGGGGTCGCAGGTTCAATCCCTGCACCGCCCACCATCGGTCGGCCATTCCCCCGTTCGCCACCGCACCCGACAGCGCCGCGCTTGCATCAGAACTCGTCCCCGCAGCAGCGAGCCGACTGCCGGACCATCGCGACCCTGACCCAAATCAAGGACGTTTGGTCGCAGCCCGCCAGGATGGCCTCGCGTCGACCGGGCCGCCCGCCATAGCCGAAAGCTACATGCATCATATTGCAATATGCGCATGACAAGATGTTTGCTTCGTGAGATTATCACGTCCGATCTCACGGATCGCGCAGGGCACGTCCGCAGATGCCCCGGCCGCAACGGCCGGCTCGCCACAAGAATAATGCCCGCGGAGGAAACGCAATGACGACCAATATCGTGGTGCTCGGCGCAGGGATCGGCGGCATGCCGATGGCCTACGAGTTGAAGGAAATGCTGGGCCGCAAGGCGGAGATCACGGTCGTCTCCGACAAGGCATCGTTCGAGTTCACGCCGTCCAATCCGTGGGTCGGCGTCGGCTGGCGCAAGCCCGGCGACATCAAGCTCGACCTCAAGACGACGCTCGCCCGCCACCGCATCAAGTTCGTGCACAACGCGGCAACCCGCGTCGTCCCCGGCGAGAACCGGCTGGACCTCGCCGACGGTTCGAGCCTTCCCTACGACTACCTCGTCATCGCCACCGGACCCGAACTCGCCTTCGACGAGGTGCCGGGTCTCGGGCCGCACGGCGGCTACACGCAATCGGTCTGCTCCACCGACCACGCCACGACCGCCAACGAAGCCTGGGAGACGTTCTGCAAGAACCCCGGCCCGATCATCGTCGGCGCGGTGCAGGGCGCGTCGTGCTACGGCCCGGCCTACGAACACGCCATGATCATGGACACCGACCTTCGTAAGCGGCGCATCCGCGACAAGGTGCCGATGACGTTCGTGACAGCGGAGCCCTATGTCGGCCATCTCGGCCTCGGCGGCGTCGGCGACACCAAGGGCCTCCTCGAAAGCGAGATGCGCAACCGCCACATCAAGTGGATCACCAACGCCAAGGTGGAGCGCGTCGAGGCCGGCCGTATGGTCGTCAACGAGTTGAACGAGGACGCGAGCCTCAAGAAGACGCACGAATTGCCATTCGCCTATTCGATGATGCTGCCCGCCTTCCGCGGTATCCCGGCGGTCCGCGGCGTCGAGGGTCTGGTCAATCCGCGCGGCTTCATCCTTGTCGACAAGCACCAACGCAACCCGACCCACAAGAACATCTTCTCGGTCGGCGTCTGCATCGCCATTCCGCCCTTAGAGGCGACGCCCGTGCCGGTCGGCGTGCCCAAGACCGGCTTCATGATCGAGACCATGGTCACGGCGGCCACCCACAACATCCAGGAAATTCTCGAGGGCAAGGAGCCGACCCACGAAGGCACCTGGAACGCATTCTGCCTTGCCGACTTCGGCGACAGCGGCGTCGTCTTCATCGCGCAACCGCAGAACCCGCCGCGCAACATCAACTGGTCGGCGAAGGGCTACTGGGTGCACCTGGGCAAGCTCGCCTTCGAGAAGTACTTCATCCGCAAGATGCGCATCGGTAAGTCCGAGCCGTTCTACGAGAAGCACGCCATGAAGCTGATCAATCTGCGCAAGACCAAGTCGTCGGCGGCCTGATCGCTTTAACGAGAGGGCCGGGTGGGGCTTGCGGTTCCCCCGGCTCCTGACTGAAACTGCCCAGAGCGCGAGGCCCACTCGCGCTTTCGGCATGAGCGCAGTGCCACGAAAAGACCCGCCTATCAGACAACAACCGGCTGCACGAGCACCGGACCATCAAACGGGAGAACGCCGATGAAGCAGATGATGTTGGACATGATGAGCATGATGATGCCGATCATGAAGCCCTTGGTGTGGATGGGCGTCGCAGCAGCCGCCGTCGGCGTCGTCATGCTGCTGGCCAGCATCCTGTTCAAGGCCAACAGCGGCAACATCGTGCTGTTGTCGGGCCGCGTTCTGCTCGGGCTCTCGGTGTTCCTGTTCGCCTGCGAGGGCGCGGGCATGTTCCTGGGCGCCGCTCCCCAGATCAACTTCGGCGACTTCGAGAAGCTGGAGTTCATCCTGGTGCCGTTCTGGAAGATTGCCGCAGGCTTCCTGGTCGGCGCGCTGGTCCTCGGCTACCTCGGTGGCCGCGCGCGCGCGGCCTGAGGCATCGTCAAGGCAGGGGGAAGTGAAGGCGGGGGCTGCGCGCCCCCG
>JBGSQO010000491.1:0-2792 GCA_041738055.1 Filomicrobium sp. | reverse complement strand
CCGGCCGACCACCGTTCCAGGCGGCCTCCAGGGCGCCGGCGAAGGTATCGAACCCGCGTTGGGCGACATCGGCCATCAGGGCGTCGCGGTCGCGGAAATGCCGGTAGGGAGCAGCAGGCGATACACCGGCCGCGCGGGCGGCATCCGCGAAGGTGAGCCCGCCCGGCCCCTTCTCGTTGATCAGGCGCAAGGCCGCCTCGATCAGCGCCTCGCGCAGATTGCCATGATGATAGCCCCGCTTGTTGCCGGGCCCGTCCGAATGCCAGCTCATGGGCAACTCATACCCCAGGGCTTGGCCGAGCGCACGGGGAATGCCCAGACCTAACGACAGACGCGATGCGTGCCGGCGGCGTTGTGGCGGGCGAGATCGACGTGGAAGTGGTCGAAGTGGAAGCGATCGGCGTCCGGGCCGAGCACGGTCGTGAAGCGCCGGCAGGCCTCTTTGTGCACCGCCCTGAGGAACGCCTGCTCATCGGGTTCGCCGTTCCAGCCCTTGCGGAGAGTGACCGTCCTGCCGTTGGCGAGCACGAAGCCGGAGACGTCCAGCGCGTTGGCCAGGGCGTGTTCCGACAGCTTGGCGCCGACAATGCCGTTGCGCGTGCGGCAGGAATACGAAGCGGCGACCTTCACTTCGGTGACGGGGGCGCCGAGATAATGGACGGCAGCTGGCGAAACGACCGCGACCATCCAGTCGTCGACGGGTCTGATCATCGGGCAGCGCAACAAGGCTGTCGGCTTCAGGCCGATGGCGCCATTGCCCGCCGCCGACATTTCATAGGGGCTGACCGCGCCGCAATCGGACGGGCCGCCGAGGCCGGAGCGCATGCGAATGAATCGGCTTTCCGCGACCGAGCCGGAGGCAAGGCACCGCTCCTCCTCCTGCCCGCGCAACTCGGCGTAGGGCAGGGGCTGATACGAGCCGGGTCCAGACGTGCCGCAGCTGGTCAGCGCGAGCGCCGAGGCTGCCGCAGTCAGACGGGCGAGTTTGTCAAGGTACGCAAACATGATGCCGCAACGCTACGCCCGGACCGGTGAAAACACGGTGAAGACGCCACCTGCCCGACCCCGTTTTCATGAGTACACGGCGAAGCGGGCGTTGATTCGGCTGCTTCATGGTTTCGCTGCGGCGCGACGCAAAACTGTAATATTTCGCAAGTGCGATCTGGACTTTTCCACAGCCCTGAAGACAGGGCTCGCCGATGTGTGGGACTCCGCTCATGGTATGTGCTAGGAGTATATCCAATCTGGACGCGCGTAAATGTAGCGTAAACAGTGTAGTAAATGCGTAGTGTGTAGGCGTTCAGGCGAGTATCGTGGCGTAGTACCGAGTAGAGGCCCTGGCTGTTCGCTGTGGTGATCTGCAGACAACCCGCGTTTGTCTTTCGCAGACTTCATCATGGGCCTAGTCAGGGTCTCCTCGTACCTACAGCAACTAATCTGGCAACTTAGGCGGTATCGTGGTCGGTGCCGCTCCGGATATCGGATCGAGGGTACAGAACGAACTCCGACGGTTGGCCGGCTGGCCTCAGGCGGGGTCCACCCGCTGCAGGAAAGCCACGACGGCGTCCTTAAAGTTCCTGTCGCCAACGGCCTTCATGTGATCGCGGCCCGGAATCGTGAACGCCTCCGCCCCCGGGATCAGCCGCGCCAGATCCTCCGCCGGCCCGCCCACCACATCCTCGCTTCCGACCGCGACCAGAACAGGGCAGGTGAGGCGTGCCACGTCCTCGGCCCGGATCGGATCGCGACTGGAGCGGATACAGGCTGCCAAGGCTTTGAGATCGCTCTTGGTCTGCTCGGCGAAGGCGCGGAAGGTGCGGGCCGTCGGATTGGTCACGTCGTCGATGCTGGGCGCTTCCAGCGCGTGCGCGATCGGCCCGGTTCCCGCCATGCCCCGCACCATGTTGTAGCCCAGCCCGCCGAACACCAGCGAGCGCACCCGCACCGGATGGTTGAGCGCCAGGAACGCTGAAATCCGGGCGCCCATCGAGTAGCCCATCACGTGGGCGACCGGAATGGCGAGGTGGTCGAGCAACCGCCGCGCGTCCTCCGCCATGATCGGCGCGCCATAGAGGGCAAGGTCGTGCAGCTTCTCCGAGTGGCCGTGGCCGCGGTTGTCGAACGCGATGACGCGGTAGCCAGCCTTGCCGAGCGTGGCGGTCCAGCCGGTATTCTCCCAGTTGGTGGCCAGGTTCGAGGCGAAGCCATGGATCAGCACCACGGGGCTCCGATCGGCCTCGCCGCTGTCGGTAAAGGCGATCTCGACGCCGTCGGAAGAGAAGGTCTGCATGATCTGGCGTCCTTCGCTGTCAGAAGCGGGGCGTTGCGACGGGTTGGGCCAGCTGCCGACCGAGAGCCCGACGTATTGCCGCCCCGTGTCCCCTATCATTTGTAACCTGCCGTCGCTATCGTGCCCGCCGACGAACCGCAATCCCAGCGAAAAGACAGGCAGCGCATGGCAGCTTCGCTCATCCCGCACCTCGCCAACGACGGCGGCGCCGAGAAAATCTTCATCGGCGTCAAGGAGTTCCAGTGCATGGGGGCGCGCGCGCCCTTCGACCATCCGCACGTTTATCTCGACATGGGCCAGGATAATCAGGTCCTCTGCCCCTATTGCTCGACGCTGTTCATCTACGATCCGCGCCTGAAGGCGACCGAGACCGACCCCAAGGGCTGCCTCGTCGTGCTCGACGCCGAGCCGGCCGCCTGAGCGGGGCGGTGTCCCCCATGCAGTCCGACAGCGGTCTTACCGGCCTCAGCGTGATCGTTGCAGGCGGCGGCATCGGCGGGCT
>JBGSQO010000477.1:0-2734 GCA_041738055.1 Filomicrobium sp. | reverse complement strand
CGTCGCCGATCCTGGCGCGCACCTGCACGGTGGAGGGGAGCAGCGTTTCGGTGGTCGACTCGCGGGTAGTCGGCTCGTCGAGCTTCTCGGCAGTCGGAGATGTCGACCTGGATGGCCTGACGGTGACGGGGGACCTGCGGGTCGACTCGCGCGGGAGCGTAGCCCTGCACAGCACGCGCGCGGCGGCGGGCTTGCCGTCGGCAAGCTCCAGGCTGGCGGCCGAACTCAACGTCACCTGCAGGCTCGCGTGAGTCTTGCCGTGGACGCTCTCGAGGGCGGCGAGCGCGCGCTGAAACAGCTGGCGTGCTTCCGCATAGCGCTTCATTCCGGTCAACACCTCGGCGAGGTTGGCGGCCGGGATCGCCATGTTGAAGCTGTCGGCACCGTAGATCCGCTCGAACAGGGCGAGCGCCATCCTCAGTTCGGCCTCGGCCTCGGGCAGCTTGCCGCTATCCAGCAGGAAGCGGCCGAAGTTGTTGCGGGCGGTGGCTATGCGCGGGTGGGCTTCCGGCAGTGCTGACACGAACAAGGAAATCGCGCGCTCGTAGTGCCGGCGGGCCTCGTCGTGACGGCCGGTCATGCGCAGGAGACCGGCCAGATTGTCCTCGATGATGGCGATACCGACCGGGTTGCGGGTCGGCTGTCCTTCCGCGATTTCGAGGGCACGGCGCAGGAATGGTTCGGCCTCCTCGGGGCGGCCGGCATCGTTGAGCAGGGCGCCGAGGTTGCCGGCGGTCTGGCCGACCGTCGGGTGATCGCGGCCGAGCGCCTCCTCGAGCAGGGCGAGCGCGCGCTTGGACAGCCGTTCGGACTCCTCCAGTCGCCCCTGGTGCATGAACAGGACGGCGAGGTTGTCGGTCACGATGCCGGCGTTGCGCGTGTCGCCCATGGCTTCGAGCAGCGCGATCGACTGGCGGTAGGCGTCCTCGGCCCCCTTGTAGTTGGCGAGACCGCGATGCGCGCGGGCCAGATTGTTGAGGGCGGCCACCTTCGGGTCGATGCGGCCCGGCAGCGGGGCGATGGTCTGGGATTCGAGCAGAGCAAGGGCGGCCTCGGCATACCGCTTGGCGGCATCGCTGCGGCCGGCATCGAGGGCGAGCATCGATTGGCGGTTGTTCAGCACGACGACGAACGGCAGTCCCTTGGCACCGAGCGCTGAGAGGGCGGCAATGGCGGCATTGGCTTTGGCCTCCGCTAGGTCGAGGCGCTTGGTCTGCTGGTATCGGTCGAGCACCGCTTCCAGGGTGGTGAGATAGTTGACGTTGGCGACGTGGCCGTTCGCCTCAAAGATTGCGACAGCGCGGAGGAAGGCTGCTTCACTGTCGTCGGCCTGTTTCAAGCCGCGCAGCACAAAGCCCTGGTTGGCCAGCATCTGGGCGACGGCGAGGTGCTGGCTGTGGCCCTGCTGTTGCGCGCGGGCGATATGGCGGGCGTAGATCAGCGCGAGATCGCTGCCCCGGCCGGCGTCCACGTAGATCTGCCCCAGTTCGCCGGTGATGTTGACGAGATCCTGGTGCACGGCCGGCAGCAGCCGCTCATAGGTTGCGAGCGCCCGTTCCAGGAGCGGTTGGGCCTCGGCGGGCCGGTTGTCGCGCTTGAGGACGAACCCGAGATTGTGAAGGGCGATGGCCGCCTGCCGACTGTCGGCCCCGTGCAGCGCTTCTGCCAGGGCACTAGCGCGGGACGCCACGACGGCGGCCTCGGCGAATTTGCCCGCGCGCATCAGTTGATTGGCCTGCCCGGTGACGCTGGCGAATGTTTCGGCGTCCGTTTCCGACGTGACTGCGGTCGGCGGCTCTTGGGCCTGCACTGCCGAGGGGCGGAGGCCGGGGAGGGTCGCGGTGGCGAGCAGAACCGCGAGGGGCGCGCGCAGGATCGGCCATGGTCCGAGGTCGACGATTAGCGGCATGCAAGCTCTCCCCCAGCGCAGTCCCGCGAAGTGGCCGGCTGTTAGCCGCAAAACCGTCCGATTTCGTGGCAGGAGCCCCACTGGCGCAACCCGAAGTCCGGCGAGGCCGCATTCGCCCCTCTCCCTGACCTTTCCTCCGTCCGCGCCACCGCCTATAGTCCGGCCACCAAACGAGGTGGGAAGCGAGACGAGCCTTGACCATCGCATTCATCGACCTGTGGCGCGGACACCCGATCAACGAGAGCGTTGCGGCGCCCTGCGTGGCGGATGCCGCCTTCACCAACCTCGAAGGCAAGGTGATCGAGGTCGGCTATCCGGTCTACGCTAACCAGTGCGCGATCCGCATGGGCGTGGCGCTGCGGCGGGCCGGCGTCACCGACAAGATGCTGGGGCGCACGACCACCTGCGGCCACCACCCCAGGGACGAGATGCACATCATCAACGCCAACCAGCTCGCGATTGCGATCAAGGCGGCCAACTTGCCGGGTTTCGCGCCCGTCGAGGTGATGGCGGGAGCTGATAGCGCCCAGTTCTATCAGCGCCTGTTCGGGCGCACCGGCGTGATTTTCGTGAAGGACTACTGGCACCGCTCGACCGACAAACAGGACACCCCGACCGGCGACCATATCGACGTCTGGAACGGCTACAGATCGAGCGCCAAGATGCTGATGGAGTGGTTCTTCTGGCTTGGCTACACCTCGAACTATGCTGGCGCCAAGGAGCTGTGGTTCTGGGAGGTGAAGTAGGGGTCCGGACGGTAAGGTCTTTGTTTGCGCCTTCCGACACTCGTTCCGAGAGCCGGCCGGAAGGCGCGGCCTACCGTGA
>JBGSQO010000465.1:0-5941 GCA_041738055.1 Filomicrobium sp. | reverse complement strand
CCGAGGGCAATGGCAACGGCGAGGCGGGGCAAGACCCAGCCGGCGGCGGCGCAGGCGACGGTGGCGAAGAGTAAGGCCGGGCCTCATCAGTGTCGGCGCCCGTTCGCCGAAGTGAAGTGCGGGGGCTGCGCGATTCTTGTTCCTGCGCCTTCCGACTCTCGTTCCGAGAGCCGGCCGGAAGGCGCCCCCCCGGACCCCGCGCAGGCATAGCCTGTTGTCGTCCAAGTCATGGTTCCAAGGGCTTAGACCTTGGGTAGGGGGTCGAGGGGGCAAAGCCCCTTCGTCTTCACTTAGCCGCGCCTTTACGCCCAGACAGGTTCGTCGGCGCCGCCGGCAAACCGATAGTCGATCAGCAACTGCTCGCCCGGGGCGATGTCGCGCAGCGCATAGAGTTCCACCTGCCAGCCGGTCTCAGACGGCAGCCAGCGCCGCTCCAGGTTAGGCAGGCGCGAGTGGTTCAGCAACTCGATGAACCCGAGCACGACGTAGGCCGAGCCGTCGGCATCGTCGAGAAACCAGTAGTGGGCCAGCGTGCTCGCCGCCCCGGCCTCGACCTCGGCTGCCGGCACATGGATCGTGTGGAAGGTGCCGAGCACCTCGCCGCTAGCGATGGCCGCGCGGGCAAACACGCCGCGCCCCATCCCGGGAACGGTCTCGACGCTGAGGCGATTGTCCATGCGGGGGCGGTCTCTACGAAGGGAGGGATCATGCGCAACGGCGAGCCACTCTGATTGCCTAGACGCGCGCCGTTGGCAACGGGGTTCCCGTGTGCGCCTTCCGACGATCCCTTTGTCGTGCTTCGGATGCCCACTCCGCATCCACACTGCCAAGAGCCGGCCGGAAGGCGCGGTTTCCCGATCGGTCTCAGCTCTCGTAGAGCTTCCGCACCGCCGCGCAGAACACGCAGGTCCCGCACAGCGCGTCGATGTCGTTGATGACGACGTGGCTGCGGCCCTGGGTCGCGACGACTCCGCTCGTGCGTAACCGTGACATCATCCTCGACAGCGTATCGGCGTTGAGCGCCAAGTACTCGGCGATCTCCGTGCGACCGAGCGGCACGTCGAACAGGATCTGTACTCCCGTGCGATGGCCGATGCGCAGGCCGAGTTCCAGAAGCAGCACGCGCAGGCGCTGCTCGCCACTGAGGTTTTCCAAGGCCGCAATGTGCAGGAGCGTGCGAGCCTGAAGCAGTGCGGCCCGACGCATCAGCAGGTCGCCGACGGCGCTGTCCTCGCGCGCCAAGCTCTCCAGCGTCCCCGACCGAAGCCGCAGCAACTCGCCGGCTTGCTGGGAAATGAGGGCGAGGCCCGCAAGTGGGGGCAGTTGCTGGGTGCGGACGATATCGCCCGGCAACAGCACGGCCATGGTCTGGCGGTCGTCGTCGGACTGCGCGGCCGCCAGCAGGAAAGCACCGGAGCGGACCGCAAACAGCGTGTCGGCCGTTTCCGGCTCCAACGGGATGCGTTGCCGACGACGCGTGCGGACGGGCACGGCCTGGGCTGCAAGAAGGTCGAGCCCGATGCTATCGGACGGAGGCTTTTGCGACCGGCCCGGCTCGGCTGGGGGCCGTGCCGCCGCGGGTCGCTTCTGCATGAGGCGCTCGGACATGGTGGCGATCTCTTCTCCTGACCATCGGCTCACCCGGCAGGCAGGATCACAACATTGAGCAGGTGCGAGAGGGTACAGCGTTGACCGTCGTCAACCCTCCAATGCGCGTAACGACGCAGACCTTCGGGGGTACAGGATTGATCTCGATCAAGATTTGCTGTGTCGCCATCGCAACAGGGCCGCCGTGGCCGTTGGGTCGCTGACACACATCAGTCACGGCTGCGTGTTCGGGCTCGCGAGACTCAAGCTGATCAAGCAACAAATCATGCCAGGACGGCTGCCGGGTCGCTAAGAGATGAGACCGAGCGCACTGCCCAGATGCAACAGGGGGAGATCCGAGATGTTCGGCTTCAAGAAATTTGCAGGTGCTGCGGCTCTCGCCGCTCTCACGCTCACGGGTGCTGCGACGGCCGCTTCGGCTGGCGACTACAACGGCGACTTCCAGATCAAGGCCGGCATCTCCGGCGTTCTGCCGAACACCGAGTTCGACGGCATCTCGATCAATGGCGCCCCGTTGTTGGGCGGCGATATCGGCGACGTCGACAATTCCTGGGTGCCGTCGCTGACGCTGGCCTACTTCGTCAACAAGAACGTCGCTGTCGAGCTGTTCTGCTGCTTTGCCCAGCATGGCGCCGAGGCGAAGGGCGCTCTGGAGACTTTCCTGAACGGGGCAGGCGGCAATACCGAACTTGGTGAGACGACGATCTTCCCGCCGATCCTCTCGCTGCAGTACCACCTCGACCCGATCAACGGCTTCAAGCCCTACGTCGGCGTCGGTGTGCAGTACATCCACTTCTTCAACGAGGAGCCGGAGCTCGGCATTCCGGGTCTCGGCGCAGCGACCTCCTTCGATGTCGAGTCGGCATGGGGCCTGAGCCTGCAGGCCGGCCTCGATTATGAAATCGGCAACGGTTTCTACATCGGCGCCGACGTCCGCTACACCTTCCTCGACACCGAAGCGTCTCTGACGTTCGCCAACGGCACCACGCTGAACACCGATTTCGACCTCGATCCGCTGATCGTTTCGGCCCACGTCGGCTACCGCTTCAACCTGTTCAAGAGCGCAGCCGTCGAGCCGCTGAAGTAATCCTGCCTCCCTCCCGTGTGACGATAACCTCCAAAGGCCCGGTCAAAGCCGGGCCTTTTCTCTTGCAGATGGGGAGGTGGAGAAGTGGCCGGTTGGCCGAGTGGCCAGGAGGACAGTCGGCAAGTGATCGACGCGCCGCGTTACCTTCTCCCCATCTGGCGATTTCGCCACCTCCCCCCCTCCTCTACTGCCACAGATCGACGTTCTCGCCCTTCTCCCGCAGCTTCTCGCGGTAGTCGGCCAGCCAGCGCTGGAAGTTGGGCTCATGGTCGTAGCCCTTTTCGCGCACGTAGACGAACGTGCCCTTGAAGTGGAACGGCTTCCAGTAGCCGAGGAGGCGCCAGGCTTCCGCATCGCGGCCGTCCTTACCGGCGACCTCGGCCTTGTCCTGGGGAAAGAAGCACAGGGTCGGGGTAAAATTCACCTTCCAGCGCTGGGCCAGTTCCCGCTCCTCCATCTCCTTGCCGTCGAAGTCGGTGACGCGCTTGGAGCCATAGAGGTTGAGCTGCAGGGAGAGGAAATTCTCCTGCACATAAGCGGCGATATCCGGCCGGCCGAGGTTTTTCTTGTGCATCTCACCGCAATAGGGGCAGCCGCGCTGCTCCCAGAACACGACGAGGCTCTTGCCTGCAGCTGCCGCCTCCGCGTGATCCTCGCGCAGGTCGAGGAAGGAGGAATGGAACCAGGGCTGGAAGTGCAGGCCGTCGTCGGTCAGCTTGACCTCGTCGGCGCGCGTGATGGCGGCCGGCAGGCTCGAGGCAAGCGCAAGTCCGGCCGGGACCATGAGGGCCTGGCGTCGGGTGAGCGTCATAAGGCGGTCTCCTCCTCCTTGGCACGGTCTGCCGGGTCGCGGCGAGCGGGCTGGCCCGTTCGGGCCTTGGGCGGTATTCTGACGGGGCGCGGGGCTGTCGACAATCGTTTCTCGCGTTCGTTAGATGTGATGCAGCCGGCGCGGCGTGAACTCGAGCGCCTCAGGCAACCAAAGGTCCCAAGATGGCCCGAACAGGCTTCTACTCCGGCAGCTTCGACCCCGTGACGCTGGGCCATAGCGACGTCATCGCGCGCGCGGCCGAACTGGTCGACCGGCTGGTGATCGGGATCGGCGTGCATCCGGCCAAGAAGCCGCTGTTCACCGCCGAGGAGCGCGTCGACATGCTGCGCGCCGAGACCGTCCTCATCGCCGACAAGTCGGGCACCGAGATCGACATCGTCACCTTCGACAACCTCGCCGTCGATGCCGCCCGCGCCGAGGGGGCGACCGTCATCTTCCGGGGGCTGCGCGACGGTACCGATTTCGACTACGAAATGCAGATGGCCGGCATGAACGGCGCCATGGCACCCGACATCCAGACGGTGTTCGTGGCCGCTTCTCCAGCCGTCCGCCACATCGCGGCCAACCTCGTGCGCCAAGTCGCCGGCATGGGCGGCGATATCAGCGCCTTCGTCTCGGCCGAGGTCGAGGCGCGCGTGCGCCGTAAGGTCACTGGCGTCTGATCCAATCCGTCGCGGCCGGCCGGTGGCGCTGTTGCGCCTTTGCCGAATTCCCGCCATAAGGCGCGGGCCTTGTTCGCGGCAGGGCCGATCGAGGTCCGGGCCGAGCGGTCCGCTCCATCGTCCGTCCCGACCCTGTGAGCCATGAACTCCCGGAGACCCCCGTGCTGAAGAGCCTCTTGAGCCTCGCCTTCCTTATCTTCGCCAGCGTCGCAGCCCTGGCCCAGACGCCGCCGCTCGACCCCGAGAACACCCTCGTCATCGAGCTGAAGACCGGCAAGGTGACGATCGCCATGCGCCCCGACCTGGCGCCCAAGCACGTCGAACGGGTCAAGACGCTGGCGCGCGAGGGCTTCTACAACGGCATCGTGTTCCATCGCGTGATCCCCGGCTTCATGGCGCAGACGGGTGATCCGACGGGCACCGGCTCGGGCGGCTCCAAGTATCCCGACCTGCCGGCCGAGTTTACGATGACGCCGTTCGAGCGCGGGACGATCGGCGCCGCCCGCACCAACGATCCCAACAGCTCCAACAGCCAGTTCTTCATCTGCTTCACGCGCACGCCGCACCTCAATGGCCAGTACACGGTATGGGGCCGCGTCGTCGACGGCATGACCCATGTCGACGCCATCAAGAAGGGCGAGAGTGACGGCCTCGTGAAGAGCCCGGACAAGATGCTGAAGGTCTACGTCCTGGCCGACGCCAAGAAGTAATCGATATCAGAACGATAGGATAAGGCAGGCTGTCGCCCGGCGGCGGCCTGCCGGCCCAACAAGGAGGACCAAGCCATGGCCGATATCAAGGACCCTGAGAACACGCTCATCATCGAGACGACGAAGGGGAATGTCGTGATCGAGATGCGCCCCGACCTGGCGCCCAAGCACGTCGCGCACATCAAGAAGCTCGTCCGCGAGGGCTTCTACGACGGCATCGTCTTCCACCGCGTGATCGAAGGCTTCATGGCGCAGACGGGTTGCCCCAAGGGCACCGGCACCGGCGGGTCGAGCTACCCGAACCTGCCGGCCGAGTTCAATGCCGAGCCGCACGTGCGCGGCATCTGCTCCATGGCCCGCTCGTCGGCGCCCAATTCGGCGAACTCGCAGTTCTTCATCTGCTTCGACGATGCCCGCTTCCTGGACAAGCAGTATACCGTCTGGGGCAAGGTCATCGAGGGCATGGAGAACGTCGACAAGATCAAGCGCGGCGAGCCCGTCCGCGAGCCCGACAAGATGGTCTCGGTGAAGGTTGCTGCGGACGCCTGAGCGCCATCCTACGCGCAATATGACGGTGGCCAGTGAAGTGCGGGGGCTCTGCCCAGCTAACACTCAGTAAACTGGTGTTGGATGCGCCCCCGAAGCCCCGCGCGGGGGATCTCCCCGTTGACTTGCGTCGGGGCGACGGGCGTGCCTCAAACTCCAGGTGATCGTTCCAAGGCCTAAGGCCTTGGGTAGGGGGGCGAGGGGGCAAGGCCCCTTCGTCTTCACTTGGGCAGCTGGCTCCAGCCGCAATCTTAGCGCGTAGTCCCGCCCCTCAGTCGTCCTCGACGCAGCCGGTGGCGACGAGGATCGCCGCGATCAGTTCATCAATGTCGTCGGCGATGAAATCCGCTCCCAGACCGCGAACGTCATCAGGGCCGTAACCGCCGGTGACGAGGACGCAGGGGATGCCGGCGGCGCGCGCCGTGCCGAGGTCGGCCTTGCTATCGCCGACCATGACGGCGGTCCCCCGCTTCCCGCCGGCCAGTTCGATGGCCAG
>JBGSQO010000451.1:0-4166 GCA_041738055.1 Filomicrobium sp. | reverse complement strand
GCGGCAAACCCGCAAGCCTCGAGGCCGCCATCGCCGAAGCGGCCCGCCTCATCAAGGCAGCCTGCAAGCCATTGTTCGGAGGCCTCGCCACCGACGTCGAGGGCATGCGCGCCATCATGGAATTGGCGGACAAGGCGCGCGGCATCGTCGATCACGCGGCCGGCAGCATCATCCAGCGCAACGTCGCGATCCTGCAATCGCGCGGCTGGGTCATGTCCACGCTCACCGAAACACGCAACCGCGCCGACCTCATCATCGTCCTTGGCACCACCCTGAAAGACGTCAACCCGGGCTTCTGGAGCCGCATCGGCTCGCCAACCGAGGCCATGTTCCTGGCACCCGACCAGAAGCGGACGGTCGTGCTGATCGGTGAGGGGCTCGATCCGGCCGACGTCACGGGGGCGCGCATCGGCGAGGTCGTCAACATCGCCTGCCCGGCGGATCGAATCGGCGACGTGCTGGCCGCCGTCCGCGCCCGGATCAAGGGCGCCGAGATCGCCGAGGCCGCATTGGCTGGCGTCTCGACGGCCGATATCGACGGGCTGACCCAGCGCATCGGCAAGGCCACCTATGGCATCATCGCCTGGGCGCCCGGCGCGCTCATCGACAGCCACGCAGACGTAACGATCGAGCGGGCGACCGAACTCGTGAAGGACCTGTCCAGGACTCAGCGCTTCGCGGGGTTGGCGCTCGGCGGTTCGGAGGGGGCCATTACGGCCGCCGGCGTTTGTGCGTGGCAGTCGGGCTATCCCCTGCGCGTGAGCTTCGAGACCGGCGCCCCCGTCTATGACCCCTACCGCAACTCCATCGACCGGTGTTTAGCCGACGGCGAGGGCGATCTTCTGGTCTGGACTGCCTCGATCTCGCCCGACGTCGTCCCCCCGGCAACCGACCTGCCGACGATCGTGCTCGGCACGCCGGGGCTGGCACTCACCTCTGAGCCGGCCGTGTTCATTCCCGTCGGCACGCCGGGCCTCGACCATAAGGGCCGCATGATCCGCGTCGATAGCGTCGTCTCGCTGCCGCTGAAGCAGATCGTCGACAGCGGCCTGCCGCGCGTGGCCGACGTCGCCGGCGCCATAAGGGCTGCCCTCTAAACCGCCAACAGAAGCGCGATACCAAGCATGCTGACAAAGCTCACGGGCGGCACCGTCTACGACCCCATGCACGGGGTCAACGGCGAAGTGCGCGACATCTGGATCGAGGACGGCCGCATCGTGGCCCCGCGCCCCAATGCCCGCATCGACCAGGAATATGGCCTCAAGGGGCGCGTGATCATGGCAGGTGCCATCGACCCGCACACCCACATCGGCGGCGGCAAGATGACGATCGCCCGCATGATGCTACCCGAGGATCACGCCGGCTATCCCGTCTCGGCAACGGAGCTGACCCGGGCCGGCTGCGGGCATGCCGTCCCCTCGACGCTGACCGCTGGCTACCACTATGCCGAAATGGGCTACACGGCCTGCTTCGAGCCCGCCATGCTGCCGGCCAACGCGCGCCAGGCCCACATGGAGATGGGCGACACGCCGATGGTCGACAAAGGCGCGTTCGTGATGCTGGGCTCGGATGATTTCTTCCTGCGCCTGCTATCGGAGCGCAAGGACTTCGCCCTCATCAAAGACTACATCGCCTGGACGATCCACGCCGCCCAGGCGCTCGCCGTGAAGGTCGTGAACCCCGGCGGCATCTCCGCCTTCAAGTTCAACCAGCGCATGCTCGATCTCGACGAGGCCCACGTCCATTACGGTGTGACGCCGCGCGACATCATCCTGACTCTGGCCAAGGGCTTGAAGGAGTTGGGTGTTCCCCATCCGCTCCACATTCACGGCTGCAATTTGGGGGTGCCGGGCAATGTGGAAACGACGCTCGCCACCATCGAAGCCGCCGAGGGCGTGCCGATCCACCTGACGCACATCCAGTTCCACAGCTACGGAACCGAAGGCGACATGAAGTTCTCCTCGGGCGCGGCCCGCGTCGCCGAACTGGTCAACCGGCATAAGAATGTCTCGATCGACATCGGTCAGGTGATGTTCGGCCAGACCTGCACGGCCTCGGGCGATTCGATGCGCCAGTACGGCAACACCAAGAGCGCCAACCCGAAGAAGTGGGTGGTGATGGACATCGAGTGCGATGCCGGCTGCGGTGTCGTGCCCATGCGCTACAAGGACAAGAGCTTCGTCAACGCGCTGCAGTGGGCGATCGGGCTCGAGACGTTCCTCTTAGTCGACGACCCGTGGCGGATCTTCCTGACGACCGATCACCCGAACGGCGCGCCGTTCTATACCTATCCGCATCTGATCCGGCTGCTCATGGACCGCTCATTCCGCGCCGAGCAGCTGTCGCGCATCCATCCGGGTGCGGCCGCCGCATCGATCCTCGGCTCACTAAGCCGCGAATATTCGCTGTACGAGATCGCCATCATGACGCGGGCGGGGCCGGCAAAAAGTCTTGGCCTCGCCGATCGCGGCCATCTGGCACCGGGGGCCAACGCCGATATCACCGTCTACGAGGACGACCGCAACCGCGAGCGCATGTTCGAAAAGCCGGCTCTCGTGTTCAAGAACGGCGAGCTGATCGTGAAAGCCGGCCGCATCGTCAAGGTCGTCCAGGGCGCGACCCACGTCACCCGGCCCGAGTACGACAAGGCCGTCGAGAAGCCCCTCGCCGACTACTTCGCGCGCTATCACACCGTCGCCATGGAGAACTTCCGGCTCGGCGACGACGAGATCATCGACGGCGACAAGGGATCGATCATCGTGCAGCCCTGCGGAGCGCGCGTGTCATGAGTGCACCAGCCGCAACGATCAACGGCATCGCCATCGACGATACCTTCGCGGAAGCCTTCGGCATGTCCGGGACTGGGCTCATCCTGACCGCCGACAGCCTGAAGTGGGCGCGTCAGGCCGCCATCACGGCGACCGGCTTCGGCACGTCCGTCATTGGCTGTGGGGCCGAGTGCGGGATCGACCGCGAGCTTTCACCCGACGAGACCCCGGACGGGCGGCCGGGCGTGCGGGTCCTGATGTTCGGCTTCTCCCCCGACAGCCTGGAACCGCAGGTCAAGAACCGCGTCGGCCAGTGCGTGCTGACGTCGCCCGGCTCGGCCTGCTTCGATGGCCTGCCGTCGGGCAAGCGCCTGAAGCTGTCGGCCGGCCCGCGCTTTTTCGGCGACGGCTGGCAGACCTCCCGCAAGCTCGGCAACGCGCGCTACTGGCGCGTGCCGGTGATGGATGGGGAATTCGTCATCGCGGACACCTGCGGCCTGACGACGGATGCCGTCGGCGGCGGCAACCTCTTGGTCATCGGCCGCGACAAGGCTGGGGTGCTCGCCGCCTGTGAGGCCGCCGTCGAGGCCATCGCCAAGGTCCCCGACGTGATCACGCCGTTTCCCGGCGGCATCGTGCGCTCCGGTTCCAAGGTCGGCTCCAAGTACAAGGCACCGGCCTCCACCAACCAGGCCTTCTGCCCGACGCTCAGAGGCGCGGTGAAGTCCGAGCTGGGGCCGGAGGATGCCTCGGTCCTCGAGATCGTCATCGACGGACTGACCGCCGACAGCGTCCGCGAGGCCATGCGCGCCGGACTGCAGGCCGTGGTCGATACCGGGCCGAAGCTCGGCGTCACCCGCGTCAGCGCCGGCAACTATGGCGGCAACCTCGGCCAGCACCACTACCACCTCAAAGACATCCTGCCGAAGGGAGAGACCGCATGAGCGGCCTGCGCCTCGTCCTCCGCTCGGCCCCTGCCGACCGCATCGATCTCGGCGGTCTGACGGCGGCCCTCGTGGCGGGATCGTCCGCGCGTGAGATCGCAGGGCTGCCGCTCGGAGCAGCACCCTACGCACCCGCGCTCGGCGACCTGTTCGACGTCCTCGAGACCTCCCGCGATGGGCTGACCCTCGAAGCGGGCTCCGATCGGCTCGACAACGTCGGGGCCGGATTGCCGTTCGGTGCGCATCTGATCGTCGACGGCGACGTCGGCGCGCATGCAGGCAGCGGGTTGGCCGGTGGCCGCCTGGAGATCCGTGGCAGTGCCGGTGCCTATCTCGGCTCCAGCATGAAGTCGGGTCTCCTGACCGTGACGGGCTCGGCGGGCGACAACCTCGGCGGACCGGCACCCGCCAAGCGCGATGGGATCAAGGGCGGCATCGTCCACGTCGGCGCCAA
>JBGSQO010000648.1:0-3474 GCA_041738055.1 Filomicrobium sp. | reverse complement strand
TGGCGAGCGGGTTTGCCCTGCCGGCTGCGATCGCGCGGCTGCGCAAAGCCATCGGGGAGCGTGTGAGCGCGGCGCTGCCTGCTCTGGTCGGGGGCATTGCGACGGCGCTCATTACCGGCGAGCGCGGCGGCATCCCGCAGGAGGTCAACGATGCCTTCCGCGCCTCGGGCTTGTTTCATGTGCTGTCGATCTCGGGACTGCACATGGCAATCATGGGGGGCTCCGTACTGGTGGCGCTGCGGGCACTGCTGGCGCTCATGCCCGCGTTCGCGCTGCGCTTTCCGATCAAGAAGTGGGCGGCGGCTGGGGCGATCCTGGCCTCGTTTTGCTACCTGCTCATCTCGGGGGGTGCGTTCGCCACGGTGCGATCCTTCCTGATGATCCTGGTCATGCTGCTCGCGGTCATCGCCGACCGGCCGGCCATTGCCATGCGCAACGTCGCGAGTGCGGCCTTGATCATCCTCCTCGTCTTTCCCGAGAGCGTGGTCGACGTCGGCTTCCAGATGTCGTTTGCCGCAGTCGTCGCGCTGGTTGCCGGGCACGAGGCCATCTCGCCGCGATTCGTACCGGCGGGCGACCGGCTGATCGATGGCCTGGTGCGGCCCGTTTATTGGCTCGGCGCGATCATCGCCTCGACCTTGCTCGCCAGTGCTGCCGTGGCCCCGCTCGCGGTCTATCATTTCCAGCAAACCCAGCATTATGCGGTGCTCGGAAATCTGCTCGGCGTGCCAATCTGCAATCTCATCATCATGCCGGCCGCCCTGGCCGGGCTCGTGCTCATGCCGCTGGGATTGGAGGCCGTGCCGCTCGCAGCCATGGGCGCGGGCATCGAAGCGATGGTCTTCGTGGCACGTTGGGTGGCCTCCCTCGGTGGCGCCGTGGGCCGGGTCTCGGCGGTCCCTGAAGCGGCAATCCTTCTGTTTGCGGGCGGCGGGCTGTGGCTCTCGCTCATGCGTCTCGGTTGGCGGTGGGCCGGGGTGGCGGCGATGGCGGCGGGCCTCGTGATTGCTCCATTCGGCGAGCGCCCGGATATTCTGATCGGCGAGGACGGGCGCCTCGTCGCAGTTCGCAATGCTCAAGGCGTCCTGGCGTTCGCGGGGGAGGCTGGAAACCGCTTCGTCGTTTCCCGCTGGCTCGAGCGGGACGGTGATGCCCGCGAGGCCGGCGCCATCAACCTTGGCGGCCCGCCGTTTTCCTGCGATCCGACCGGCTGCGTAGCCCGTGTTGCCGGCCGTATGGTCGCTCTCGCGAGCCATCCTGCGGCCCTCCACGATGACTGCCAACGCACGACTGTGCTCGTCCATGCGGCCAAAGTGCCCGACTGGTGCCAGGGACCGAGCCTGATCGTCGACGCAACTGTGCTGGCCCGCGAGGGGGCCATAACCTTGAACTTCAGACATGACGGATCTCTCGCGATCGACAGCGTCAGGCGCCGCACAGGCGCCCGCCCGTGGATCTCGCCGGCAAACACCGACGACGCGGACCTCACGTCCGAGATCACAGCCCGTCCCCGTGACCTCAGTACCGGCGGATGAGCCCCACGAGGCGGCCCTGGATATCGACCTGATCGGGTCCGAAGATGCGCGTCTCGTAGTCGGGGTTCGCGGCTTCCAGGGCGATCGTTGCCCCCCTCTTGCGCAGGCGCTTCAATGTGGCTTCTTCCTGCTCGACCAGGGCGACGATGATATCGCCGTTCTCGGCGGAATGGCAGCGCCGGATGATGACGAGGTCGCCGTCGTGGATCCCCGCGTCGATCATCGAGTCGCCACGCACCTCGAGCGCGAAGTGCTCACCGTTGGACAGCAGGTCCGGCGGGACCGCGATGTCGTGGGTGTGGGACTGGATAGCACTGATCGGCACGCCGGCCGCAATCCGCCCCATGACCGGAACCGAGACCGTACCACTGTCCTGGTAGACGGGCGGTGGCGCCAACTCCGGCTTGCGTCCCGGGCCGTCTGTGGCGGCTTTGGGTGCCGCGCGCTTGGTTGAATGATCCCCGCCTTCCGGCAGCTTGATGACTTCGAGTGCGCGGGCGCGATTGGGTAAGCGCCTGATGAAGCCGCGCTCTTCCAGGGCCGTGATGAGTCGGTGGATGCCCGATTTCGACTTCAGGTCGAGGGCCACCTTCATCTCGTCGAAGGATGGCGGTACGCCTTCCTCCTGCAGCCGCTCGTGAATGAACAGCAGCAGTTCTTTCTGTTTCTGCGTCAGCATGCGCCCCACCTCGTGTCCGCTTCGGTTGCCGCTGCGTGTACGCCCTGACTATGCGCGCACAAAGCATGAACGGACACTAGCCGTTCCCCACTCGTTCCGCAAGCCTGAATCGGCACTCAGAAATCGATCGGCAGAACCGTGACTTTTTCGCCCGGTTGTGCTGCCGGAGCGCCCGGTGGGCGGACGATCAGGGCATTCGATGCCGCCAGAAGCGCGGTGAGCGCGCTGTCCTGCGAGGCGGCCGGTGTGACAACGGGCAGGCCGTCGGCGGAGGATTGGAGATGGGCCCTCATATAATGCTGGCGGGGGCCATTGGCGGGCAGGTCGGTGGTCAGAATGGCCGTCTGAGCGCTGCGGTCGGAGGTCGCCACGCCCAGCAGCCGTTCGATCAACGGGACCAGGAAGACACGCGAGCAGATCAGCGACGAGACTGGATTGCCGGGCAGGCCGATGGCGCTGAGGGCGCCTCTGCGGGCGTGCATCAGGGGCTTGCCCGGACGCAGGGCGATCTTCCAGAAATCGAGCGCGAAGCCGGCTTGTTGCAGGGCGCGGGCGACGAGGTCGTGATCGCCGACCGAGGCCCCGCCGATGGTGACGAGGACATCGGCCCGCACAGCCTTCGCGATATGAGCATCGAGACTTTCCATGGTGTCGCGGGCAATGCCCAGATGCAAGGGCTCGGCGCCCGCCGCCTTGGCAAGGGCTGCAATGGCGTAGGCGTTCGACGCCGTGATCTGTCCTGGCGCCAGCGGCTCACCGGGGGGGATCAGTTCATCGCCGGTCGAGAGGATGGCGACGATGGGCTTGCGGTGCACCGGAATACGAGCGTGGACCATGTTGGCTGCGAGCAGGACGTGGCGGGAGGCCAGCCGCGTACCCGATGGAATCAGGACGTCGCCGGCCCTGAAGTCGCTTCCCGCGCGCCGGATGTGCTCGGCATCCGGGCGCCCCTCGATGACGGTGACGTGGTCGTCCTCGCGGGTCGTATTCTCCTGGATGACGATGGCGTCGGCCTCTCCCGGCAGAGGCGCGCCGGTGAAGATGCGGACGGCCTCGCCGACGCCGACGGCCCCGCCAAATGGGTGGCCAGCGGCGGCTTGACCGATCACAGTCAGGGTCGCCGGCAGATTCTGGACGTCGCTTGAGCGGACGGCATAGCCATCCATGGCGGAGGCGTCGAAGGGAGGGTGGGTGCGCAGCGCTGCCAAGGGCTCGGCCAGCACCCGGCCACCAGCCTCCAGCAGTCCGACCGGCTCGGCG
>JBGSQO010000359.1:0-2246 GCA_041738055.1 Filomicrobium sp. | reverse complement strand
CTTCAGGCCGGCGGCTTCACGATCACCTCGATCCGCGACGTGACGCCGATCCCGCACAACGGCTGCCGGCCGCGGAAGCGCCGTCGCGTCTGACGCCGGCGGGTGCCACCTCCCCCCGGGTGGTGCCAGTGATCCGGACTGGGCTCGGGTGCCTGCCGCTCATTCGGCGGCTCCCGACCCGACGATTAATCCCTAGAGGCCTGAAGCGACGCGACCCGTGGCGCTGCCTCACGAGCCCATCGCTCGACGCTCACGCGCACAAAGGATGCCGATCATGCTCAATCATATCATGCAGAAGAACTGGCAGGATCTCATCAAGCCGGGCAAGCTGCAGGTCGAGGCCGGACGTGACCGCTCGCGTGTCGCCACCGTGATCGCCGAGCCGCTGGAGCGTGGCTTCGGCATGACGCTGGGCAACGCGCTGCGCCGCATCCTTCTATCGTCGCTGCAGGGCGGCGCTATCAAGAGCGTGCAGATCGACGGCGTGCTGCACGAGTTCTCCTCGATCCCCGGCGTTCGTGAGGACGTGACCAACATCATCCTGAACATCAAGGACATCGCGCTGCGCGTCCACTCCGAGGGCGTCAAGCGCATGGTCCTGAAGAAGGAGGGTGCGGGACCGGCGCGCGCCGGCGATATCGAGGCCGGCTCCGACGTCGAGATCCTGAACCCCGACCATATCATTTGCCACCTCGACACCGGCGCCAACGTCCGCATGGAGTTCACCTGCGACATCGGCAAAGGCTATGTGGCCGCCGACCGCAACCGCCCCGAGGACGCACCGATCGGCCTCATACCGGTCGACTGCCTGTACTCGCCGGTCAAGAAGGTCTCCTACAAGGTCGAGGCGACCCGCGAGGGCCAAGACCTCGACAAGGACCGGCTCATCATGACGGTCGAGACCGACGGCTCGGTCACGCCGGAGGATGCCGTAGCGCTCGCCGCGCGCATCCTTCAGGATCAGCTCGCCGTGTTCATCAACTTCGAGGAGCCGAAGAAGCCGCAGGAGGAGCAGCGCCATCCGGAGCTGTCGTTCAACGCCGCGCTGCTCAAGAAGGTCGACGAACTCGAACTCAGCGTGCGCTCGGCCAACTGTCTGAAGAACGACAACATCGTCTACATCGGCGACCTCATCCAGAAGACCGAGGCGGAGATGCTGCGCACGCCGAACTTCGGGCGCAAGTCGTTGAACGAGATCAAGGAGGTCCTGGCGTCCATGGGACTTCACCTCGGTATGGAAGTGCCCAACTGGCCGCCGGACAACATCGAGGAACTGGCGAAGCGGTTCGAGGATCAGTATTGAGACTGAGGGAATTGGGAGTTGGGAATGGGGAGTTGGGCTGCGGAAAAGCTGCCCCACTCCTGATCTCGCTATTCCCTACTCCCTCCCACTAACGAGGCGAGGCCATAGAACCTCCCCGTCAAACAACCACAGCGAAAAGGTGAAACTATGCGACACAAGAGTTTGGGCCGCCGGTTCAACCGGGACAGCGCCCATCGTCAGGCCATGTTCTCCAACATGGCCGCAAGCCTCATCAAGCACGAGCAGATCGTCACGACTCTGCCCAAGGCCAAGGATCTGCGGCGGGTGGTCGATAAGTATATCACTCTGGCCAAGCGCGGTGATCTGAATTCGCGCCGTCTGGCGGCCTCGCGCATGGGCGACGAGGCGATGGTCAAGAAGCTGTTCGACGTGCTGGGCCCTCGCTATAAGAACCGCGCTGGCGGCTACACGCGCGTCCTGAAGGCCGGCTTCCGCTATGGCGATAGCGCGCCGCGCGCCGTCATCGAACTCGTCGATCGCGACGAGAGCGTGAAGGGCGCCGAGGACATCTCCCGCCACGAGAAGATGCTCGCCGAGCAGGGCGACGGCCAGGGCTGAAGTCCCGGCACGAGCGGTTGGCGCCGGTAGTGATCAATCTGGAAAGGCCCGTCAGCTATGCGCTGCCGGGCCACTTTCTTTTGCGCCTTCCGACACTCGTTCCGACAGCCGGCCGGAAAGCGCGGCCTACCGAGAGTGATGCGTCAGAATTTCGTTCAGTCGTCAGCGTCCGTCTCGCCATATTCCACCCGCGCCAGATAGAGGCCATCGGGCGGCGCCACGGTGCCGCAGGCCTTGCGGTCTCTGGCCTCCAGCGCGCGGAGGACATCCGCCACGGTCCAGCGGCCGGCTCCGACCAGTTTCAGCGTGCCGACCATCGAGCGCACCTGATTGTGCAGGAACGAACGCGCCGAGACCTCGAACG
>JBGSQO010000344.1:0-3408 GCA_041738055.1 Filomicrobium sp. | reverse complement strand
CTGGCGCGCGCTCGCCCCTGGGGGCTGGCTGATCCTGGAGGGCTTCGCCGAGACCTCGGAGCCGGCCGCCCTCGGCCCCGGCAAGCCCGAGTTGCTCTATCGCCTCGACGAGACGCTCGCCGCCCTGCCCGGCCACACCATCGTCGAGGCGCTGACCGGCCGCGTCCACCTGTCGGAAGGCCCCCGCCACGAGGGCCTCGCCGACGTCATACGCTTAACCGTCAGCAAGCCGCTTCACGCAAACTCGACCGCGTAGATCGGCGGCAGCGTGTGCGTGACCTCGGTCCAGCTGTCGCCCTGGTCCTCGCTGACCCACAGCCCGCCCGTCGTCGAGCCCATCACCAGCCGGTTGCCGGTGGCGTCGATCCTCAGGGAATGCCGGTAGACGACATCGTAGGCATGCACCTGCGGCAGCCCCTTCGACAGCACTTGGAAACTCTTGCCGCCATCGCGCGTCCGCGTCAGGCACAGCTTGCCGTCGACCGGAATACGCTTTTCGTCCTTGATCTCGGGAACGAACCACGCCGTGTCGGGGTCTTTCGGATGCACCACGACGGGAAAACCGAACACCGACGGGGCGACCCCGGTGATCTCGGTGAAGGTGCGCCCCTCGTCGGAGGAGACGAAAATGCCGTTGTGATGCTGCACCCACATGCGGCTGGTGTCCGCCCGGCACTGCACCAGACAATGCACATCCTGCGCGATCGGATCGTGCGTCAACTCCGGCGGCACGTGATCGGCGCGCATGCCTTCGCCGCGCTGCCCCCAGGTCGCACCTCCGTCCTCGGTAAACCAGATGCCGCCCGTCGAGACCGCGATGAACACGCGCTTGGAGTTTGCCGGATCGACCAGGATCGAATGGATGCCCGGCAGGTCCGCCCCGCCGCCCATCCAGAACTTGCGCTTGGGATGCTCCCACAGCGCCGAGACGAGCTGCCAACTGGTCCCGTGATCCTGCGACCGGAACAGGCCCCCCGGCAGCGTCCCGCACCACAAGACGCCCGGCTCGTCCGCCCCGCCCGGCACCAGCGCCCAAATCCTGACCGTCGTCCACGGCAGCGGCCGACCCCACATATCGCTCTCGTCGTTCCCCTCGGGCTTCAGCGGATAGACCGGCAGCGCGATCTCCTCCCAACCGTCGCCCGCGTTGCGATGCAGCTTGGCCCCGAAGTGGCCGTGGTCGAGTGCGGCATAGCGCTTGCCGTCGCGCGGGTCCGACAGCGTGAGCGTGACGTTGTCGCCGAGGAAATCGACAGCATCGATCGCCCACGTGGCGGCAGCCTTGCGCGCGACCGTGAACAGCCCCTTTCGGGTCGAAACGAGGATCGTATCCGACATGGCTCAGCCTCCTGAGAGCGCCTGGAAGATATAGAGGGTGTCGTCCTCGCCGACCGGATCGCCGAGACCGATGCGGTCCCTGATCAGCCGTCCGCCGAGGTAGATCGCCATATGCCGGCGCAGCCCGCCCTGGTCGTCGAGCACGTAGCCGCGCGCCCGCGGGTTGCCGGCAAACAGGGCATCGAGCACCTCGCGCACGCTTGCCCCGGGCACGTCCGTCTCCGGGCAGTCGACGTGCCGTTGGATGTTCGGTGTAAACACGACGCGAGCCATGGCTCAACCCACCGCCCGGATGGCATCGCGAGGCTCGTCCCGCTCGACGATCGCCTTGAGATCGGCGAGCCCCTTGTCGAAAGCATTCCCGCACATCTGCTCGCCGCACATGAGGAAGCCCATGACCTTGGCAAACGTGCCGGCGGTGCCCGACATCGACCACGTGACGCGCGTGCCCGTCCCTTCGGGCTCCAGGGTGAACACCACCTGATTGTCGCAGGCGAATGGCTTCACCATGACGAGGTTCATCTCCACGCGCCGGGGCGGAACAGAGCGCACAATCTCGATATGTCCGCTACCCGACGACTTGGTGTCGAAGTCGTAGCGCTGGCCCGGACCGCTGGCGGCACCCGAATAGGTGTTGGCGCTTGCGGGCGATTTGTCGTCGAACGGGTTCCAGCGGTTGAGGGCCTTGAGATCGTTGATATGCGGAAAGATCCGCTCGGCCGGCGCCTCGATCAGGGCCGACCGCGCGATGGGACGCTCCGGCCGGCGGGTAACGTAGAGGACCAGCACCGCCGCGGCAGCCATGATCGCGATGACGGTCGAAGCGATGATATCGAACATGGGCGTACTCCGGGTAGGGTTGGGATCCGATCACTGCCATCACGCGCCGTCGTAGGCTCGTCGCAACGCGGCGATGTCGAGCTTCACCATCTGCATCATCGCCGCCATCGCCCGCTTCACGCCCTCGTGATCACTGCCGCGCATCAGCTCGACGTAAGGCTCGGGGATGATCTGCCAGCGCAGCCCGTACTTGTCCTGCAACCAGCCGCACTGGACGGGCTTGCCGCCGTCGGCCGTCAGCGCCTCCCAATAGCGGTCGACCTCCGCCTGATCGGCGCAGTTCACCGACAGCGAGACAGCATCGTTGAAAGCCGTATGCGGGCCGCCGTTGAGCCCCTGATAGGACTGCCCGGCCAGCGTGAACTCGACGAACAGCACGGCACCCTCCTTGCCGCCGGGGTAATCGCTGGTCGACCTGAGCACCCGGTCGATGCGGGAGTCCGGGAAGATGGTCGTGTAAAAGCGCGCCGCCTCCTCGGCTTGGCCGTCGAACCAGAGACAGGGCGTGATCTTTTGCGATGCGGTCATGTCCGTGCCCTCCTTGTCGTGGCGTGCATCGGTCCAAAGCGTTTATCGTGGCGAACAAAGTTAGACCAGCCGCAATCCCACATCACGCACGAGCAGGGCCATTCGCGATAGCCCTCTGGCTCCTTGCCTCCCGGCCGTCCCCGGTCGATACTCGCCATCGCGCGGGCCTGGCCTCGAACGGCTGACACACGTGCCCGCCATTAATTGAGCCGATGACCGGAGCCGCGGCGGCGCCGGCCCGGAAATTGGTTGCGTCGTCAGGAGGCTCCCATGCGCGGCGCTCTCGCGTTGTTGCTCAGTTGTGTGCTGTTCGCATTCGCCCATGCGCCCGCGTTCGCTCGCGACGACTGGGTGCGCCTCGGCGAGATCACGGTCGAGCCCGGCGCCGAGCAGGTCCTCCTCGACCTCTCCAAGGTCCACGGCCTCAGCAAGGCGGTCCGCCTCGACGGGGTCGCTGGCAAGGTCGACATCGAGCGCGTGACCGTCAGCTATGCCAACGGGCAGGCCTACTATCACGACCACGCCTTCTCACTCGCCGCCCCCGAGCGCACCCGCCCCATCGACAAGCGCGAGGAGCCCGAAGCCCGCTTCGTCGACGAGGTCGAGATCGCCTTCGCCAAAGGCGGCGCCAAAGTTGCCAGCCGTCTCGTCGTGCTCGGCCTGCAATCGGAAGTGGGCGCCGCCGTCAAGCGCGCCGCCCTC
>JBGSQO010000335.1:0-2705 GCA_041738055.1 Filomicrobium sp. | reverse complement strand
CACCTGCTGCGGTTCGGCGCCGTCGTGGTGCAGGGCGGCAAAGGCGGTCAGTGCCGCGCCGGGTGTGCCGCCCAGGATCAGGTCCAGGAGGTCGAAGATGCGGCCGCGGTCGGCAAGGCCCAGCATGTCGCGGACGCCCACGGCCTCGACGTGGCCCTTGGAAAAGGCGATGGCCTGATCGAGGATCGACAGCCCGTCGCGGACGGAGCCCTCTGCGGCCCGGGCGATGAGCCGCAAGGCTTCCGGCTCGGCCTCAGAGCCCTCGGATGCGACGATCTTCTCGAAATGGGTCGTCAGCAGGGGGACATCGACGCGGCGCAGGTCGAAGCGCTGGCAGCGCGACAGCACCGTCACCGGCACTTTGCGAATTTCCGTGGTGGCGAAGATGAACTTCACATGCTCGGGCGGCTCCTCCAGCGTCTTCAGGAGCGCGTTGAACGCGCCCTTGGACAGCATGTGGACCTCGTCGATGATGAACACCTTGTAGCGGGCGACCAGCGGCTTGTAGCGGGCGCTCTCGATGATCTCGCGGACGTTGTCGACGCCGGTGTTGGAGGCCGCGTCCATCTCGACGACGTCGGCGTGGCGGCTCTCCATGATCTCGGCGCAGTGGCGGCCGTAGTGGGCGGGGTCCTTGGGCAGGTCGATGGTCGGGCCGCCCTTGCCGCCGTCCTTGGGCTCGAAGTTGAGCGCGCGTGCCAGGATGCGGGCCGTCGTGGTCTTGCCGACCCCGCGCACGCCCGTCAGCATGTAGCCCTGCGCGATGCGGCCGACCTCGAAGGCGTTCTTCAAGGTCGCGACCATGGCGTCCTGGCCGATCAGGTCGTCGAACGACTGCGGCCGGTACTTGCGCGCGAGCACCACGTAGGGCTTCTGGGCACCCGCTTCGGCATCTGAGAAGAAGCTGTCTGTCATGGGCGCGGACTATAGCGGGTCCGTCGGCTTTAGGAAGGGTGGGCCGGGAAGGCAGTCTCACACGATTTTAGGAAGTGTGAGCCGGGGACGGGGGGCAGACAGCGCTACAGGTGGCGCAGGATGTCCGAACCGGCATGCAGCACGCGGCGGATGACGATGCGATCTGGCTCGACGGAGTAGATGATCAGGTGGGAGCCGTAGCCGAAGCGCCGGCATCCTGGGTAGCGCGTCGATGGTGTGACCAAGCCGACCCCGGGGAATTCGGCCAGCGTCCTGAACTGTTGCCACAGCCCGTGGACATAATTGTTCGTCTGGGTTGAGCCGAACCTCAGGGCTCCGTATCGCGCCACTTTGCGGATGTCGGTCTGAGCGCGCTTCGAGAGTTCAATCGACCTTGTCGCCATCTGCCGCAGCCACCTGATCAATCAACTCATGGATAGAGCGGATAAAATCCTCCGACAGCGGCACCGGCTCGCCCTCGAAGCCCTTATCAAGCTCGGCGTGGACCAGCGCCCGCTGCTCCTCGAAGCTGAGCGACGCGAGATAGGCCAAGTCCTCCTCAGTCGGGGCGGCGAACGAGGAGATGACGTGCTTGTCCTTGGTGGCGGGCATCGTGGAGGCTCCTGTCATGACAGCCGTCGCGAGAGTGCGCTGGGAATATCCATGCGTCCATCGATAATGAACTCTATCCGGATCGTATCGCCCGCGCCCGTCGAGAATAGGATCACGTGCGGGCCGTAGCCGAACCTCCGGAACTCGAAGCCGGCTAAGCCCGCCGGCCGTCCTACGCCGGGGAAATCAGCCAAGAGTTGGAACTGCTGGAACAGGCCTCGAAGATAGCGGTCGGCCTGGGCTTCGCCGAAATTCTCCAGACTATACAGATAGATGGCCTCCAGATCTCGTCTGGCCTCCTCGGTCAGGGAGAACTCAGCCATGCGGGCTGGTTGCCTTGACCTCCGCGAGGAACTGCTCACAGGAAATGGGGCGTGCGGGTGATGCTGCCGCCCGCGACGCCTTTGCCTGAAGCGCCACCGTGCGCTCCTCGTCGCTCATCGCGCGCCAGATTGCCAGATCGGCTTCAGTCGGCGCGGAGAAGGAGGAGATGACGTGCTTGTCCGTGGTGTCGGGCATCGGCAGGCTCCAGCGCGAATTTGGCCCGAAGGGCCAGGGAGCAAGGCGACCCGGCGCGAGCGCCGCCCCAACGGAGGCGCCCGACCGCTTCGCGGTCGGATCAGCGCCGTGAGTGCAAATAAAGGCTGGCGGACGACCCGCATCCGGTTCGTTAGGGCTGCTTCGTTCCCGACCTGACCCGGTTGGCGAGGGACACGCCCGCCGCCAGCCCACGTTCGATATGACGGTTTTGCGGGCGCGATGCAAGGGGCGCTGAAACAGCGCACATGCGCGTCACCTCCCATCGCATGTGTTGCGCGGGGGGCGGCATCTGTGGTCTTCTCCTGCCGTCTTCAGGGAGAATGTGGATGCGCACGACGATCGGCCCGACGAGCGGATTGGACCGCCTCAGCGAGAAGCGCAAAGACCGCGAGTTCATGGAAGGCCTGATGTTCGGCGCGAGCACGCGGTTCTTCGTGCTGGCCGGCGGCAAGCCGATCGTCGTCGCGGACGCCGAGCGCAAGTCCACAGCCATAAAGTGGTTCTCGCCCAAAGAGATCGAGGCCATGGGGCTCGCCATGAACGAGGCGATCTTCCTGGGCGTCGACGCCGGCGGCGCGGCCCGGTTCGCGCAGCCGACGAGCGAGCACTTCGCGCGGAACGCACCCGACGCGCGCCAG
>JBGSQO010000308.1:0-1523 GCA_041738055.1 Filomicrobium sp. | reverse complement strand
GGCGGCAGTCTGCCGCTGCCGGAACTGAGACGAGGGCCGGGGAGCGGGGCTCCGCGAGCCAGCCGGTATGAACCGACGCGCTCGCAGACCACCGGCGAGGCGGCGCGACCAGGATACGCACAACGAGACTCCTGAGACTGCGCCGTCCGTCGATACCGGTCGGCGCGGGACATGATTGCCAGCTCAAACCGGATCGATCGAGCTTGAGACTATTGCAACCCAAGATGGTTTAAAATAAATTAACATAACCATAGATATTTCAGGCCTCGTCTTATGCATGGGCGGCGCGGTGCCAGTCTCGTGCGGGGTGGCGGCGTGATGGGCGTGGGTTCATCCTCACAGGCCCACCAGCCGCGCATAGCCCTCGCCCACCGTCTCCTCGATCAGCCGACGATAGCCGTCGTAATGGGCCAACCCCGGTCCGACGTCGCCCATATCGGCGCCGCCCAGCCGCTCCTCGCGCACATAGACGATGGGGGCTGCGACCGGCACCAACATCGCCCCCTGGCGGTTCAGCGTGGTGATGATGCCGCGCATCTGCAGGTTCTGGTCGAGTTGGGAGACCATCACCGTGCGCATGGCGCCTTTGGTCAGTGACACCAGGTGGATGAACATCGAGGAGGCTGGAACATAGACGCGCCCGCGATGCTCAAAGGCGATATCCGGGCGGTCACTCTCCTGGAATAGCAGGCTCGGCCAGCCCGGGTCCCAGGAGATCTCGGTGCGGAAGGCGACGATGCGGCCGGGCTTGGTGAACGAGGGGCGGATGGTGACATAGGTGCCGATGTAATGGTCGACGGCGGCCTGCGAGTAGGCACCCATGTAGACCGGCGCGACGAGCCCGCCCTCGCCCTTCAACTCCATCGGGCCGCTGACGGCAGCACCCGCCCAGCGATCGCGGATGCGGGCGTAGTCGAGGCCGAGCACCATGCACACATCAAATAGGGTCTGCTCGCGCACGCTGCGGCCG
The DNA here is from genome assembly GCA_041738055.1 of Filomicrobium sp. Lineage (GTDB taxonomy): Bacteria > Pseudomonadota > Alphaproteobacteria > Rhizobiales > Hyphomicrobiaceae > Filomicrobium. Next base: position 553 of record JBGSQO010000308.1, on the reverse strand, counting down.
GACAGCAGGTTCTGCACGGTCTTCTCGTGGCAGTCGGCCGCATCGGCGAGTTCGGCCTGCGTCATCTTCTTCTCGACCATCGCCGTCCGGATGACCGCGAGAGCGGCCTCCCGTTCGCCGGGAGAGGAATGCTCGACCATTGCGAAGCCCTTGCGCGGGAGGGGAGGACGCCTCGGCGGTCACCAGCGTTGAGTGCCAGAGACCGTCGACTTGCCGGAAAATACCGCTTCTTGCTGCCGGTCGGCAAATGCATTGCGTCGGAGGGCTCCAGACGGTTTGCGACCGGCTCGGTCGGGCTCCTGTTTCGCCGGGAACAGCCGGACCTCCAGGAGCCGGTCAGTGTGGTGCGTGTCCACATGCCCTGAGCGCTCACGAAAGGAGCCCATCGCCACGCTCGAGGCCAACCCAACGAGGGGAGCAGCACGTTGCCGCGTGCTCGAACTGGCCGCCGGGCCTTGATCGCCGCACGATCATCACACTAGCGCCCGGCTGCCGGCAGGACAGGGGCCCCGTTGCCTCCAGGGCGGATGCCCCCGATCCGCCCTCCCCTCGT
>JBGSQO010000298.1:0-4743 GCA_041738055.1 Filomicrobium sp. | reverse complement strand
TCGCGCGCCGACACGGTGGCGATCTCGCTGGGGCCGCGCATCATGCGGGCGGATACGGCCGCCGTCGCAGCCCTGGCCCTCGTCAACGCCACCCGGGGCGACTGGCGGTGACGTCCCGCCCAATTTAACCACAGCCATCGTGCTCAGGCGCCAAGTGAGCCGGCCCAGCGTATGGCTTAGCGTGACGCGCTCTGCTATCGCACGCGCCTGATTGAACGCCTCGACTCGGCGGATGTTGTGAACGGCTGTGGCCCGGCTTCGCGCCGACGCTGGCGGCCGGCAACGCCGACGAGACCTGCCCGCGCACCGGAGCCAAGAGCCACGTGAACATCCTCGGTATCGTGTCGAAAACCCATGACACCGGCATCGCACTGATCAAGGACGGCGTGCCGCAACTCGTGCTGGAAGAAGAGCGCTTCACCCGGGTGAAGCACTCCAAGGCGTTTCCGCGCCACTGCCTGAAGGACGCCTTCGGTGACATGGGCCACGACATCGCCGACGTCGATGCCATCACCATCCCCTGGAAGGGGCGGCGGCTGATGGGCACGTTCCTGCAGGCGATCCTGGCCAAGCCGCCGGCGAGTTTCAATCTGCTGCGCCCGAGCGCCCATGCAACTCATGACATGGGCATCGTCAACCTGTGGGCGCGCATGCATCTGCAAGTCCGCAGCGCGCTGGGCGTGACCCGGCTGCCGCCCATCCACGAGGTCGGCCATCACGACGCGCATGCGGCCGTGTTCTTCGTCTCACCGTTCGAGGAGGCGACCGTCCTCGTCATGGACGGCTATGGCGACGAGACGGCCACCAGCGCCTATGTCGGCCGTGGCAACCGGCTCGAGCGCGTGTTCAAGCTGGGATTCTTCGACAGCTTAGGGATGCTCTACACCTGCACGACCCAGCACCTCGGCTTCAAGCCGTTCGAGGAAGGCACCGTGATGGCGCTGGCTGCCTGCGGGCGCGGCGGGGCCGTCGACCGGTTCCGCGAGGTCGTCCGGCTCGGCGAGAACGGCTCGTTCACCGTCAACCGGGATTTCGTCAACTACCCGACGCACGGGCTCATCCAGCCGTTCACGAAGCGCTTCATCGATACGTTTGGGCCGGCCCGTAAGCCCGGCGAGGAGCTGACCGACCGCTACCTGGATCTGGCCTACGCGCTGCAGGCGGTCACGGAGGAGGCCGTCCTGCACATCGTCCGCCATCTGGAGCGCACGCTGCCCTCGCGCAATCTGGTGATTACCGGCGGCGTCGGCCTCAATTGCGTGGCCAACGCCCGCATCCTGCGCGACACGGGCTTCGAGCGCGTGTGGGTGCCGCCGTGTGCCTCCGATACCGGCGCGCCACTCGGCTCGGCGCTGTTCCACTATCACCAGACGCTCGACCGGCCGCGCACCGGCTACGAGATGACCCATCCGTTCCTCGGCAAGGCCTACTCCGAGGACGAGGCGATCGCCGCCCTGAAGGCGCAGGGGCTGTCGTTCGAGCGGCTCACCGACGACGAGCTGTTCTCCCGCGTCTCCCGCGACCTTGTCGACCAGAAGATCGTCGGCTGGTTCCAGGGGCGCTACGAGATCGGCCCGCGGGCTCTCGGCAATCGCTCAATCCTGGCGGACCCACGCAGCCTGAAGATCAAGGACCTCATCAACGCCCGCATCAAGTATCGCGAACCGTTCCGCCCGTTCGCGCCCGCCGTCCTGATCGAGCGCGCGGCCGAGTTCTTCGAGGTCGACCAGCCCGACCCGTTCATGACCATGGCGCCAAAGGTCAAGGCCGACAAGGTCGAGGTCATCCCGGCCGCCGTCCACGTCGATGGCACGGGCCGCATCCAGACGGTCCGCCGCGAGGACAACCCGCGCTATTACCGCCTGATCGAGACGTTCGGCCAGCTGACCGGCGTGCCCATTCTCATCAACACGAGCTTCAATCGCCAGGAGCCGGTCGTGGCCAGTCCCGCAGAGGCCGTCTCCTGCTATCTTCGCACGGCAATGGACGTGCTCGTGCTCGGAAATATCTACGTGACCGACCGGTCGCGCGAGGCGGAGGCGCGAGCGGCAAAAACGTTCGCAGCGGCAAAACCGTAATTAATGCGACAGTTCGGGACTTGTGAACTAGCGGCCCTCTGCCCATAAGTCAGGCTTGGTCGAGGGGACGGTGTGTTGTCGTACCGGCTCTGTATGATCGCCACGGTCTGAACCCGAGAAAGAGGTCCGGCATGTCGACACGCCAGGATGCAGGCGCGGCTCACGCCATCGAGCATCGCGACGAGCTGGTCGGCTGGATTTCTGCCGGCGAAAAGCCCAAGGACCAGTGGCGGATCGGGACCGAGCACGAGAAGATCGTGTTCAACCGCGAGACGTTGCGGCCTGTTCCCTACGAGGGGGACAACGGCATTGCCGCCCTCATGCGCGGCCTGATGGCCTGTTGCGGCTGGGAGCCTATCGTCGAGGGCGGCAACATGATCGCGCTCAAGCGGGCCTTTGGCGAGCCGGGCGCGACGGTGAGCCTGGAACCCGGCGGCCAGTTCGAACTGTCGGGCGCGATTCTGGAGACCGTGCACCAGACGGCGGCCGAAACGAATGAGCACCTGCGCCAGTGCCATCGTGCCGGCGGCCCCCTCGGCATTGCGTTCGCCGGGCTCGGCTTCGCTCCGACCTGGACGCTGGCCGATATCCCGATGATGCCCAAGCAGCGCTACAAGATCATGACCGCGTACATGCCCAAGGTCGGCACACGCGGTCTCGACATGATGTACCGCACGGCGACCATCCAGGTGAACCTGGACTTCGCCAGCGAGACCGACATGGTCCAGAAGCTTCAGGTCGGGCTCGCGCTGCAGCCGGTGGCGACGGCGCTCTTTGCCTCCTCGCCGTTCGCCGAGGGTGGCCTCAACGGCTTCAAGTCCATGCGCTCGGAGATCTGGCGGCATACCGACAACAACCGCACGGGCATGCTGCCGTTCGCGTTCGAGCCGGGCATGGGCTACGAGCGCTTCGTCGACTACGCCCTCGATGTGCCGATGTACTTCGTCTATCGCGACGGCCGATACATCGATGCCTCCGGGGCCTCGTTCCGCGACTTCATGGCCGGGCGCCTCGCTGCGCTGCCGGGCGAACGGCCGACCATCGACGACTGGTCGGACCACCTGACCACGCTGTTTCCCGAGGTGCGCCTCAAGCGGTTCCTGGAGATGCGCGGCGCCGATGGCGGGCGCGCCGACATGATCGCAGCGTTGCCGGCGTTCTGGGTCGGGCTGCTCTATGATCAGGGTGCCCTCGATGAAGCCTCCGCGCTGATCGCCGATTGGACGGCCGAGGAGCGTCAAGCCTTGCGCGATACCGTGCCGCGCCTCGCCCTCGACACCCCCTTCCGAGGTGGAACGCTGGCCGACGTCACGCGCGAGGCCGTCGCAATCGCCTCTCGCGGGTTGGCCGCACGCGGAGCCAAGGATGCTCGCGGCGAAGACGAGCGCATCCACCTGGAGCCTCTTGTCGAGATCGCAAGCAGCGGACGGACCATAGCCGACCGGCTCATCGAGCAGTTCAACGGCGAATGGGGCGGTCGCATCGAGCCGGTGTTTGCGGCGACCTCGCTGTAGGGCTCCCTCCACAAGCGAGCCGAGAGGGACGGGGTGCGCCGCCCGGTTCAGTCGACATTCATGTCCCTGATGTTAGGCATGAGGCTGGGTCGAGGTCTGATGTGGTGCAGCGCGGTCGTTGTGGCGATCGCGGCAGGCTCGATCCCTTCTGGAGGGCGGAGGCCGCACGTGCGCAAACTATCCATACTGTTGGGACTGGTCGCGGTTCTCATGACCGCCGAGGTCGCTCTGGCAGGCTCGCGCGTCCCAGGCTCGTTCGAGGTCGCCAACGCTTGCGCCGCAAGCTGCCGGGCAGCCCACAACCAGTGCCGTATCGCCACCAAGGGCAGTGGCGCATGCGACGCGCGCCTGCAGGCCTGTCTTTCGGGTTGTTTGAGGCGGTAATTCTTCGGCGTTTCGTGAAGTGCCAGGGGGCTGCGCGCCCCCTGGACCCCGCGCGGGGGATCACCCCGTTTGCCTGCTTCTGGGCGACGGGCGCGCCCTGAACTCCCAGCAATGGTTCCAAGGCCTAAGGCCTTGGTGGGGGTCGAGGGGGCAAGGCCCCCCGTCTTCACTCTGACCACCCGGTCCTGGTCGGCTAGGGGGTCCGCGGCCTGATCGGCCGCGGGTCCATAGTCGCACAGGCGACGGCTCAATAACCGCCCTTGCGCTTGCTCTCGGGCAGGCCGGCGAGGCGGCCGGCGAGCTTGGAGGGGTCGCCGTTGAACAGGTCGTAGACGGCCTTCTGGTCGACGTCGCGGCCCCACTGTTCGCTCATCGCCTTGACGATGGTGCGCGTGTTGGGCTGCACGCCGTTGTTGTTGAAGTACTCGTCGCGCAGATAGTTGATGATGTCCATCTGCTCGGAGCCGAGCGTCAGGCCTTCCGAGTTGGCGAGTTCCTGGGCCAGGCCCTCGCTCCAGTCCTCCGGATTGACGAGATAGCCATTGGCCGTCGTCTCGATCTCCTCGCCATTGTAGGTAATCGTCATGGTTTCTGTTCTCCCTGGTGTTCTCCCCGGCTCCTCACCGGGAACGTTGTGACGGGCGAAGCGCCCAGCGATTCTGGTATGCCCTGCTCACTCTGCCGGCCGAGACGCGGTCCCCGGATGGCCCTCGGCACCGGCGCTGAGGCTGGCGGCTGCGGGGGCAAACCCCGGCTGCGGCTCGGCG
>JBGSQO010000268.1:0-1621 GCA_041738055.1 Filomicrobium sp. | reverse complement strand
GGGCGGGGACGGCAGCGGGCGCGGTCGCCGCGCGCTGTTCGCTGCGGCGCAGGACGGCGCGAATCCGCGCAATCACCTCGCGCACGTGACACGGCTTGGCGATGTAATCGTCGGCGCCGAGTTCCAGTCCGACCACGCGGTCGATCATGTCGCCTTTGCCGGTGACCATCACGATCGGCACGTCGGAGCGGGCGCGGATGGCCCGTGCGATCGACAGCCCATCCATGTCGGGCAAATTGAGGTCGAGCGTGACGAGATCGGGCCTGCCGCGATCCAGTTCGGCCTCGACGGCGCGGCCTGAATCCGCCTCGCTCACGCGGAAGCCTTCGCCTTCGAAGCAGCGGCGCAGCAGGGTTCGGATCTTGGCGTCGTCATCGACAACGAGGATGTGCGGCGCGCTCACGCAGGGGTGCTCTCGGATCGTTGGCGGGGTGGCGGTCTGCACCGAAAAGCCGACCGCCGGGCCAGGAGTTTAGTCACGCGACACTCGGCGACAAACGATTACAATCGAAGACACATGATCCAAATCAAGATTACACGGCCATGGTCTGATCTGCATCACCAATTCCAAAAGGATGCAGAGGACAAACGCCATGCTCGCCCTGACGCCCGTCGAGACGACACAGATCGATCGCCATGCCGAGAAGCCGACGCACGCCGTTGCACGCATGACGCCATCTCAGATTTCGGCCGCCGAGCCGGTGTCTTTCCCCGGCGCGCCCGTCTCGATGCACGCCCCGCGCGAGGATCTGTTCCTGGAAGGTGACGAGGCGAGCCATGTAATCGAGGTCCTCGAGGGCGTGGTGTGCGGCTACCGCCTGCTGCCCGATGGCCAGCGCCATATCGTCGGATTCTATTACCCGGGCGACCTGCTCGGTTACTGCTGCGTGCTGACCCACGCCTTCAGCGCCCAGGCCATCTCGCGCGTCAAGGTCCGCCGCATCCCCCATAGCGCGGTCGAGCGCCTGGTCTCCGACCGGCCGGAGTTCGCCCACAAGCTGTTGCGGCTGGCCGCCAGCGAACTCAGCGCCACCCGCGACCACCTGTTGTGCATCACCTCGAAGTCGGCCGAAGCCAAGATGTCGGCCTTCCTCATCGCACTCTATCGCCGCAACCTCGCCAACGGCGCCGAGCCCGCCCGCATCCAGCTGCCGATGACCCGCTCGGATATCGGCGATTATCTGGGCCTGACCATCGAGACTGTCAGCCGCTCGCTGAGCAAGCTGAAGCGCGCCGGCATCATCGCCCTGCCGCGCACCTCGATCGTGGAGGTCAAGGACCTCGCAGCCTTGGAGGCAATGGCCGAATCCTGAGCTCCCGAGGGCCGCTGCTATGGGACGCGAGACGACCATGGTTCGAGGGTTCACCGCAACCGCTGCTGCCAAGCCGCGCTTTGCGCTGGGATTGTTTGCAACCGGACAGGAACGGACCCCCGCACTGCGCGCAATCGCCGTCGCGGGCGTCCCCGACCGGCTGATCCGGATCCTCGATGTCGAGTCACAACCGAGCACCGACCGAGGTACCGATGGCGATCCATTCCTTGGGGCCATCGCCAACCTCATCAGGAGACCCGAGGTCGCGGGCACGCGACCAAAGCCGTCCGCGGTGGCCGCGCTCGGCG
>JBGSQO010000191.1:0-17241 GCA_041738055.1 Filomicrobium sp. | reverse complement strand
TGCGGCGGCGGCGAAGCCGGTGGCTCGAGCGTCACAGGCTCGGTCGGTGTGTCCGCCAGCGTCGTGACGACGCCGGCTGCACCATCGGCATCGGTCGCCGGTGGCGATTGGTCCGCTTCTGTGGCCAACGTCTGCGGCACTTCCAGGTTTGTCGCAGCTCCGGTCGGTGTGACAGGGGCCAGCGGGGTCAAGGTGAAGCTCTGCAGGTCCTGTGCGCCGCCGCTGAAGGCAATCCGCACGACCTGCTGGCCGGCATCGAGATCGACAACCACGGGCGCCGAAGCAATGAAATTGCTCCAGTTCTGGGTGAATGGCGTGACGACCGCTCCGCTCGTCTCGTAGGCGGAGGAGCCGGTCTTGATGAAGGACGCCGAGATGGTGCGCTGACTGCCGCCCTGAATCCCGAGCGACCGCAGGAAGCTGAGAGTGTAGGCGCCGGCCGTCGCCACGTCGATCGTGTATTCGAGCCACTCGCCGTTGGCGATCCAGCCGACCGCACCGCCCGCGGTGATCTCGACGCTGGAACCCGATCGGCCGCCGTTGCTGCCGCCCTGCAGGCCGGCTGCGCTGTCGTTGTAGGCGACGCCTTGTCCGCCGTCGTCGTAGTTGCGCGCGAGCACGGTGACACCATCCGCGTCGACCTCGGCGGGTGTACCACCGAACGGAGTTTGCACTCGCGTCAGCGAGAACGACCGCACGTCCATAACATAGCCGTTGGACGCCAGTGGCCCGTCGAAGGTGAGCCGAAGCGTCTGTGTGCCCTCGGCAAGCTGGACCTGGACCGGGCCGGCCGCCCCGAAGCTCGTGCCGTTGAAGCTGTTGTTTGTGGCGCTGTTGGCATCCGGCAAGGTGATGGCACCGAGCACCGGACCGGCCTCGACCGATAGCGAGACCTTGGCAGCGTTGGTTGGCGCCTTGCCGACGAGCGCGAACTGGTAGGTGCCGGCCTGCGCGACATCGACCGTGTATTCGAGCCATTCGCCGGGTTTGACGTAGCCGATGTCATGCTGCCCGTTGACCGTTTCAACGCCGGTTCCGGGACGGCCGTTGGTGCCCCCGTCCATCGCACCGGGCGTCGCGTCGTTGTAGGCGACGTCTTCGCCGCCGGTATCGAAGTTCGTGGCATCGATGGTGACCGTCCCCGTGCCGGCACCGATGGCGACGGGCGTGCCGCCGAAGGGGGCCTGCGGGGGAGCAGCCGGCACCTGCTGCAAGCTGAATGAGCGCAGGTCGAGGACGTAACCGTTCGAGGCGAGTGGCCCGTTGAACGTGAGCCGTAGCGTCTGAAGTCCGCCACCCAGGCTGACGGGAACCGCCGTCGTCGATGCGAAGGTGGTGCCATCGAAGCTGTTGCTGCTGGCGCCGTTGGCATCCGGCAGGGTCACGGTGGCGAGCGCCGGGCCGGAGCCGAGCGAGAGCGCAACCGTCGATCCGGCGACCGGCGACTTGGCGATCAGGGCGAGGTTATAGACCCCCGCCTGAGCGACGTTGACGGTATATTCCAGCCATTCGCCCGGCTTCACGTAGCCGATGTCGTTCTCGGCGTTGACCGTCTCGACACCAGTGCCGGGGCGCGCGTTGGTGCCGCCGTCCATGACCCCGGGGGTCGCGTCGTTGAAGGCGACATCCTCACCGCCGCTGTCGAAGTTCGTGGCATCGATCGACAGCAGAGCCGAGCCGAGGGTCGGGGCGCTGGGGCCTGGGAACGGCTGCTGGCCCGTCGGCGGTGGTGGAGGTGGCGCCAGGGGCTTCAATGTGAAGCTGTCGAAGTCCTGCGAGCCGCCATTGAACGTCACACGGAGCACCTGTGTGCCGGCGGCCAGATCGACCGTCGTCGGTGCGGACGCGGCGAAGCTCGTCCAATTTTGCGTAAACGGCGTGACGACTGCTGCACTCTGTTCGTAGACGCTGGTTGTGGTCGCGAAGGACGCCGTGATGGTCCGCTGCGGCCCGGTGGCGTCGCCGAGAGAGCGCAGGAACGACAGTTCATAGCTGCCCGCCTGTTCGACGTTGATGGTGTACTCGAGCCATTCGCCGTCGGCGATCCAGCCGATCGCGCCCCCCGTGGTCACTTCCACGCTGGAGCCGGCGCGACCGCCGTTGCTGCCGCCCTGAAGGCCGGCTGCGCTGTCGTTGTAGGCGACGCCTTGTCCGCCGTCGTCGTACTGCACGCCGTCGAGCGTCAGGCCATTGACGTCGTCGACCAGCCACGGCGTGTCCGTCGGGTTGGCCGGTGTCTGCGCAGAGGGCGGCGGCGGTGGTGGCGGTGGTGGCGGCGGATTGTCGTCGAGATCGAAGAAGTCGACGAGCGCGTCGTTGTCGGCGTTCGTCTCCAGCTTGTCGTTGACGCCGTTGGCGTTGGCATCGTTGACGACGGTCAGGTTGTAGGGCTTGACGTTGCGGATGACGAAGACGTGGTCGTTGTAGTCGAAGTTGCCGCCGCCCGTGTAGTCCTGGATGCCGATGAAAGTGCCGGGAATGACGTTGCCGTCGGCGTCCTTGGCCGTGAAGAACCGGATGAGGTGGCCGCCCCCGTCCGCGATCAGGCTGCCGATGGCCGGATCGCGGTCGTTGGCTTCAGGATCGGACCACGAGGCGAACGTCGGCTTGTTGTCGACCGAGATCTTGATGCCGAACGGCCCGGTCGCCAGGAACGAGCTTTTCGCGACCTGACCACTGTCGCCATTGCCGGCGACATGCCCCTCGGGCGAAACGGTCTGCGCGTGCTGGTTGTCCTGGGCGAACCGTTCGACGAGGGGCACGCCGTCGAGACCGTGGGTACTGAGGCGGGCGACGTCGTTGTTCTGCAGATAGGCCGCCAGCTGGATGATCTCGACGGGCCGGCCTTCGACCAGCGCCGTCAGATAGGGCATCAACACCTCGTCGCCGACGATTTCGACGAGGCCGCCGTTGTCGAGGTCGGCCTGCGCGACGTCGGTGCCGTAACCGAACGCCTCGACGATCTGGGCGACTGTCGGCTCCTCGCCACCTTCCGACTGGATCTGGGCGAGGCCGGCGAGCGCGATGGTCGTCGTCTCCTTTCCGAAGGCGTTCGAGGTGACGACAAGGTTGGCTTCGTGGAGCACGGCGGCATCGTCGTTGGCCGGATCGACGCCGTTGTAGCGCACCAGTACGTTGACCGACTGGCCAGCGGCGACGGTCGCCCCGGCAGCGGGGCCAGAGACGATCTGGAATGAGCCCGCATCCGCCCCCGTCAAGGCAAGGTTCTGAATGGTGAGCGGCTGGAAGCCGTCGTTGGTCAGCGTGATGGTCGTCTCGCTGTGGAACTGCTGGTTGGCCACCGGAGTGCCGATGCGGCTGAACACCAGGCGGTCGTCGGCGGCCGAAGCGTCGAGACCGGAGACGACCAGGCTCTGGCCGAAGCCGAGCGGGGCCACACCTTCGATGACGATGACGTTGTCGTTGTAGTCGTAGTTGATGCCCGTGTAGTCCTGGATGCCGAGGTAGGTGTTCTCGATGACGTTGCCGTCGGCGTCCCTGGCCACGAAGATGCGCAAGAAGTGGCCCTGCTGCTCGCCGTTCGGCGCGGGTGTCGGGCCGGTCGGGTTCGCCCGAGGGTCAGTCGAGAAGTCCGCCACCTTGAGGCCGAACGCATCATTGCCCTGCCAGGCATCGGGAATGCTGGCGTTGGTCCAAGTGACCGTACCGAAAGTGCCGTTGCCCTGGAGGGGCAGGAAGCGCTGGTTGTGGGTGCCTTGGTGACTGGGGCCGCCGAGTTGCTGCCCCTCGTTGCCGGGGTTGTGGATCGAGAAGTTAGCCCCGCCGTCGCCATGGAAGGCCGCGATCTGGGTGATCTTCACGCCACTGGCGCCATCGGCGACGCGCCAGTAGGGCGACAGCACCTCGTCGTCGTTGACGGCCTCGTAGATGTCGCGGTTGTTCAGCGGCGAGCCGGCTACGCTATCCTGGCGCGGAACACCTTCGATGAACGTGCCGAAGCCGAACACCTCCCAGATTTCGTTGACGCTCGGCTCGTTGCCGCCCTCGTTGACGGCCTGCCAGAAGCCGGCGAGATCGATCGTCTTGATCGGGTCTTCGGCGTCGTTCGTGTAGAGCGTAAATTCGCCCTTGAACGTCGAGTCCGCGTTGTTGGCCGTCGGCCCGGTATAGGCAGCCGGATCGAACATCACCGTGATCGCCGCGGTCGTCTGGCCGGCGGCCACCGTCAGGTTGTCGAGCGCCGTCGGATTGGCGAGTTTGAACGGCCCCGACAGGTCGAAGTCGGTGATCGTGAGAGGGGCCGTGCCGGTGTTGGAGATGGTGAACTGGCCGGTATCCTTGAACGAACGTCCGTTGTTGTTGGCCAGATACGAGAACTGGATGCGGTCGTCGAAGTAGGCCGGATCGAGGCTCTGGACCACGATGTCGGCATTGGCATTGCCGGCGAAGGGCGTGACGTCGAGATAGTCGAGCGCATTGGCGCCGTCGTTCTCGGAACTCACTCGCAGCCGGTACTCTGTCCCGGCCTCCAGTTCCACGAGGCGGAACTCCTCTCCCGCCGGGCCTGCGCCGGGGAAGTCGGTCGTGCCGACGGGTGCGTTGTTGAGCGCGAACGACACCTCGCCACCGGCCGGCGCTCCCGCGTCGGCGGCGACCTCCAGCTGATAGAAGCCGTCGGTGGCGACCGTGAAGTAGAAGTCGACCGCCTTGCTGGTCACGACGCGCGCGCTGTCGGCATCCTCGCGCTCGATCCGCGGTGTCACGGATGCGTTCTGATAGACCGGCGTGAACGGATCGAGCACTTTGAAGATTTCGAGCTGATCGACGTTGGGGCCGGTCGCGGTACCTTGCGGGGTCGCCAGCCGGACGACGTGAGTGCCAGCCGTCAGATTGACCGAGAGCGTCTCGGTCTGCCAGTTGGTCCAGCCCGCATCAGCCGTGCCACCCGTCGGGATCGTGCTGTCGAACTCCAGCGGCGGATTGGTCAGGTCGATGCCGTCGATCAGCACCTCAAGCGGCCGGTCGGCCGTCCCGCCGTTGGCATAGCGGAAGTGCAACTCGACCAAGCCGGCCTGCTCCGGCGTCAGAGTGATGTCGTATTCGATGAAGGCGTTGGCCGTCGTCGGGAAGTCGGCATAGCCGCCCTCCGGCCCGTTTGCGCCAGTGCGGAAGGTGTCACCTGCCGGCACGTTGTTCTGGTCGACGATGAGGACGCCGCTGCGGTTGTCGGCGGGTTGGCTCTCGGACTGATAGACGCCGACCGATACCAGATCGCCGCCGCCGGGAGGCGACAGGGGCACCAGTTCGATCTCGTCGATGTTCGGGCCACTCGTGCCGTTCGAGGTGAAGGCGATGGTATTGGCGCCAGTGCCGAGTGTGATCTGCCGGGTGATGTTGGCCCAGGTCGAGAAGCCCAGCGTGCCGGCACCATCCGTGTCCGTGAAGGTCACCGGGCCGAGGTTCGCGGTATTGACATTGAGGGCGAGGGCGCGGTCCGTACCGTTGAGCGAGTAGCGGATCCTGAGTTCGTATTCACCGCCCGTGACGCCGGCCAGATCGAAGCGCAGCGTCTCGCCGCTGGCCACTCCGTCGCCGAAATCGACGTAGCCGGTGCCGTTGAAGCCCGTCTCGCCGGCCTTGACCTGGATGAACGCCGTACCCGTCGACTGCGCGCCCGGCACGAGCACGCCGGTTTCGGCCTGGATGGTCTGGCCGGTCGGCGGCGGCGGATCGACCACGCCGCCGGGTTGCGGGGTCAGGACGACGAGCTGGCTGCTGTCGGGACCTTGGAAGTTGGTGCGGTCGAAGGTGATGACATAGAGCTGGCCGGTGACGGGATTGAGCGCCACGTCGAGCGGGTCGACGAGGCTGATGACCGAACCGTTGGGCCGGGTCAGAACCTCGGACGTGGCGATGTCGCCGTTGGCGCCCGGCCGCAGGGCGATTAGGTTGTCGGGGCCGGAGTACTGCGAGACGATGACGGCACCCTTCAGCGAGTTGCCGAACACGTCGCTGGTGAATTCGACCGCGCCGTTGGGCGACACGTTGCGGCCGAAGTCGAATGCGAAGCCCTTGTAGTCGGGGTCGGGTTGCGTGCCGACCGCGTAGTTGGTCACCTCGGCCGGATCGGTGCCGCCCGTCGGATTGCCACCGTTGAGAATGAACTCGCCGCGCACCGGGTTGGGGTGGCCGTAGAAGCCATCCTCCTCGACCTTGAACAGGTAGTCGTTGCGGGTCGGGATGCCCGTCAGTCCCTCGTTCTGCGCGGTATTCGGATTGTCGGGGGCATTGGCGCCGCCGGCCGAGCCGTTGGTCGGCACATACAGGAAGCCGTTGGTGTGCCAGACGAGGTCATAGGCGTTGCGGGCGCCCGTCGCGTAGATGGTCACCGGGGCATCGGCCGCGAACGGATCGTAGAACCCGGTGACTGTCCCGTTTGCGTTGTAATTGTTGGGATTGCGAGGATCGTTCAGCGGGTCGAGGAACGTGCTGTTGGCCGCCGACGTCCAGAACTGCTCGGTCTGCACATTGATTGCCGGACCCGTCCGCGTCGGATCGATCTCGAGGACGGCCGCACTGAGGAGTGTCTCTGGCCGATAGCCCCAGGCGCTGTCAGGCGCGCCCATGGCGGTATTGGAGCCCTGGATCAGGTAGAGCAGGTGGCTCGGCTCACCGGCTTGTCCGGCGTTGGGGTTCGCACGGAAGGCGAGCGAATTCGACAGGTGGTCCTGCGAGGAACGCGGCAAGCCTGTGACGTAGTCGCTGACGTCGGACGCCGACAGCGTGGCGCCGGTGCTGAAGGTCGCCTTGACGATCTTGCCGGTGAACGGATCGCCGTCGGAGACGGGATTGTTGGACGTGAGGAAGGCCGTCGTCGGGTTGTTCGGATCGAACGCGATGCCGATCAAGGCGCGGCCCGCGTTGCCCGGCAGGTCGATCGACTGTTCGCCCGACAGCGCCCCCGTCGTCTGGTCGATCGTCCAGCGATGGATTTTGCCGAACAGCGTCGTGGCATAGAGAAATTGCCCGTCGGGAGACACGACGACCGACGAGAAGCCAGCCCCTGTGGTGACGACCTGATCGGAGAACGCGACGTCGCGATCCTGCCCGGCCGGCAATTCGCCCGTCACGAACGTCGTCGAGAATTTTTCCAACTCGCGCGGCGCGCCATCGGGATCGCCGTTGGGGCCGCGATCGAGCAGGCCATCGACGACGAGGGTGTAGCTCGTGTTGGCTTTCAGCGTCGCGTCCGGATTGATGACGACGGCGTCGAAGCCGCCGGTCGTGTTCACGGAAAAGTCGACCTCTGCCCCGGTCAGGGTTTCGTAGAGCTTGATCGTTTCGCTGTTGAGGCTCGTCTCGAGCACGCCGCCGCGGCCGGACACGACCTCGATGTCGAGCGCGATCGAATGCGTCGGATCGATGCCGTCCGGCCTCAGCCCCGGCCCGATGCCAATCGCCTGGCTGACCTGGCCCGCGTTGCCGAGCGAGACCGGGTTCTTGAGGCTCGCGTAGTCTGCAGGCGCATCGTCGGCATCTGCCGGCGTCAGGTCCGGCAGCTCTCGGATCTCGAGATACTGCACCTCGGTGATCGTGCCCGTCTGCGCCGACAGTGTGAGCGCGCCGTCGGTCACCTCGACGACTTTGGTGAGCAATTGGCTCTTGTACTGGTTGGTCGGGGTGAACGAAGTCGCGAGCGCGCCCTCGAGGTAGAGCTGGTTGTTGCTGTCGTTGGCGCCCCCCGTGTCACCGACGGAAACGGTGACCTCGTAGAAGCCGTCCTCCAGCGCGATTTCCCAAGCCGCGCGCGTGGGATAGTCGTTCAGGTCGAAGTGCGCGTAGCCGGTCAGGCGCGGATCGTAGCTGTCGAACGGCGCACCTGTGCGCTCGTTGATGGCGATCGCCGGATAGGTGCCGCTGATCGGCGTCGAGCCCGGTGTCGCGTCGATCGCGGAGGCCTCCGTCACCCAGCCGTAGGTTTCGCCGTTGCCACGATCGCCGTAGGGATTGAAGTTGTCGACGAGGTAGCCGGCGGCCTTCGTCGTCGTGCCGTCCTGGAAGTTGATGCGGACGACCTCGCGCGGGCCGGGTTCGCTCTGGCTGTCCTGGGAAACGATGACCCGGTCGATGTTCGGACCCGACGTCGCGCCAGCCGGGATGGCGAGCTTGATCGTGTTGGCGCCCGTCTCGAGCGTGACCTCGATCTCCTCTTCGGCCCATGTGGACCATTGGTCGGCGCCGGTTCCCGCAAACGCGAGTTGGCCCGCCGGCTGCTCGCCACTGCCGCTGTCGACCGACAGGGCTAGTGGACGCGGTGGGTTGGCACCACCCCCACCGTTGGCATACCGGAACGTCAGCGTATAGACGCCGTCCTCAGGCACATCGACCACGAATGAGGCCGCATCGCCGGCATTGCCGCCAAAGTCGAGATAGCCGGTGCCGCTGTAGCCGTCCCAAAGGTTGTCGCCGTCGGCGTCGCCGACCACCTGCCCGGTGTTGGCGAGAAGGTTGGGCTCGACGTTTGCCGGTGTGCGCGCCTGTGTCAGCGAGGCGTTGTCGGTGCCCGGTGTCGTATCGGTGATCGTGAACGCCTCGGCCTGGATCGTGACGGGATCGAAGGCCCCTGGATCGGGTGCCTCGATCACGGCGTTCAGCGTCGTCATTGCCATGTTCGCGGCGTCGTCCGTGACTGTCACCTTGATGGCAACGGTCCCCGGCGTCTGCCCGCTGAGATCGAGCGTGAACGCGCCGCTGGTCAGCGTTACGGCCTGCGGCTGCCCCGCACCGACCGCCACGGTAATGGTCTCAATATCCGCATCGATGCCCGTGAGCGCAAAGCGCGCGGCCGCCAAGTCGGAGAGATCGACGATCGTCAGCGCCAATGGCGCGTCCTCGTCTGCCGAGCGGTCGATCGGTCCGCTGCCCGCCTCGGTGATTTCGATGCGGTCGATATTGGGACCGGTCGTTGCACCCGTCGGAATGGCGAGCTTCAGTGTGTTTTCGCCCGCGAGAAGCGAAACGGTGCGGGTTTCGAACTGCCAGACATTGAAGCCGTCGAGTGGTCCGCCGCCATCCGGATCCGTCGAGGCGAACGGCAGGTTGGGCGTCTGCACTGTTCCATTGATGTCCAGTGACAGGGGCCTGCTGGAACCAGAGGCGTAGCGCACGTTCAGATCGTATTGTCCGGCTGTCGGTACCGTTACGGTGAAGGTGAGCGCGTCGCCCGCGTCATTGCCGAAATCGACATAACCTGTGCCGGAAAAATCGGGCCGCAATCCGGTGAACGATCCCGACTCGGGATTGGAGGCGTCTCGCACCTGCGTGCTCGAGGCATCCGCAGTCTGAGCGAGCGTGATTGCGCCGGCCTCGGCCTGTACCTCGAAGGGGGCGAACGGCACGGGCGCGGTATCGTCGACGTCGGTGACTGTCACCGCGACGGACTGGGTCGTCGTCGCCAGCGTGTCGGTGACGGAAACGTCGATCTGATAGACGTTGCCGGTCGACTCGTTGGACAGCGGCGTCTCGAAGTCTGGCGGATTGACGAACGTGATAGCGCCGGTCACGGCATCGACATGGAACTTGGCGGCATCCGAGCCGGAAATCGCATAGCGCACCGGATCGCCATTGCCGTCGCTCGCATCGAGGTCGAGGACCACGCCGGTGCCGTTCTCGGCGAACGAGACTTCGGTGGGGCCGACGAACTGCGGCGCTGCGTTGGCGCGGGAGAAGTCCGGCGTGCCGCCGGGTGCCGTCACCGCGATCGCATCGATGTTGGGTCCGGTCGCGCCGATGGTGGTGAGCGCGATCGTGTTCGCGCCGGCATTGAGCGAGACAGTCGATGTCTGCACGCCCCAGACTGCGAACCCGTTGACCGGTCCCGACCCGTCAGTGTCGGTAGAATTGAATGCGAGTTGGGTTGCCGCCCCGCTATTGACCGCGAGGTTGGTCGGCCGGCCTGTGCTCGACGCGTAGCGGATATGAATTTGATATTCCCCCGCAGCCGGAATGCCATTGACCGTGAAGGTCAGCGCATCCCCGCTGCCGCCAAAATCGATGTACCCGAGCCCATTGTAGCCCGGCCACAATCCATACTGGTCCAGTCCGGTCTGTGCTGACTCGACTCGTCCCAATCGGGTGAGCGCGAACGTATTCGCCGGTGTACCGACCTCGGTGATGACCGCGTCCTCGGCTTGGAGCGCGAGATTGAATGCAGCTGGCGGCGTGTCGGGGAGATCGCCAACCGTGACCGTGACGGCCTGCTTGAACTCGAGCCCCAGCGAGTCGATTGCTCTGATCTCGATGCCGACGGTCGAGGCAGTCTCGAAATCGAGCGCGACGCCGTCCTTCAGCTTCAGCTCGTTGTTGACGACCTCGAAGCGAGCGTCATCGACGGTGATGCTGGTGACATCATTGTTGGGATCGACCACGGTCACGGTGCCGATGACGCCGCCAGGAAGGTTCTCCTGGACCGTCAGATCATCGACCGAGAGCGACGTCGGCGCTTCCGGAAGGAGGGTCAGCACGATCTTGTCGATGTTGGGTCCGTTTGTCAGCCCTGCCACATTGGCCAATTGCAGTTTTAGATCGTTAGTCCCTGCCGCCAGATTGATCTCGATCGTTTCGGTAACCCAGTTCTCCCATCCTGATGCGTTCGGGCCGGACGGCAGCACGCTGGTCGCCAAGTCCGCCCTGTCCACCGGATAGTACGTATTCAAGAAATCGTCGGGGGTCGGCGCCACCGCGAACTGGCCGACAGCCGTGTCGTCGAGCAGAAGATCGAGGGGGCGAGCACCGGTACTGCCATTGGCGTAGGTGATCGAAACGGCATATTTGCCAGCCAGCGCCGTTTCGACCGAGAACGCGGCGGATGCCCCGTTGTTACCCCAATCGAGATAGGCGTCGCCCTCCGCACCGACGCGGAACGTCTCGGGAGTCCCGCCAACGGCGGTGTTCTTGGCGGCAAGAAACTGAGCGGTGATGGGCCGATTGGTCGTCGCGGGCGTTGCGTTCGTTGCTGCCTCTGCCAGCGTCTCCGCCTGGATGACGAACGTGTTCGGATCGGCAGATTCGATCGTCAGCGAATCGATGTTGGGGCCGCTCAAGCCGGTCGACGTGAAGTCGATCGTATTGACGCCGACCGAAAGCTGCACCCGCGTGGTGAGTGAGCCGTAAGTCGTAAAGTCTGCGCCGGTCGACTCGAAACTGAACAGCCGGTCCACGAGTTGGTCATTGACGTCCAACTGCAAAGGCCTGTCGTTCGTACTCCCCAGCGCATAGCGAACCGTGATGTCATAGAAGCCCGCCTCGGGGACGTCGACATTGAACCGCAGCGTTTCGCCTGAGGCATCGGCGAAGTCGACATAAGCGCCACCGCTCGCGGTGACCGCCTCCGGTGTGCCCACCCGAACGAGGAGGTCGCCATCGGTGTCGAGGAGTTCGGTTCGATCAGCTTGTCCTGCTGTGGTCGCCAGAGTTTCCGCTTCGATGATCTTGGGGTCGATGGCCATGTTGCCTCACTCCGCACTCGGCACAAAACTACTTTATACTGAAGATCTGGTGGTGATCAGACGCGAGTCCGCGCTGCTGCCGAGGCGCAGCCACAGCAGTTGTCATTGGCTCGCGATGTGACGGTATTTCTGGTCTGCTTATTGGGGGAAGCGCAGTGAGCCCCGAAATCGTTTCAGACAGTGCCCCTTCCCACAAACTCGCGAGCAAAGGATTGGGTGCTCGGCCATGCGAGCCCCTGCGGACGCCCGCCGGGACCAGTCAGCAAATGCCATCCACCATGTTCTTAACGCCGATTTGCTGTATCTGTGCATTTTCAGTCAATTGAGTCAACAGTCTTAACTTCCCATGTCACAAACATCTCTCTTTGGCAGGTGGCGCGGGACGGTGGTGCTCCCGCCGCGACCACCTCTCTTGGTGCTCGGAGTAGGTCGCCGGGGCGATCGGCACGTCGTTGCAGAACGTCCCAGTGCGTCAGCGCGTCTTCGACGTGACCCCATACGCTGCCCAGTGCTCGTCGATGAACGCCGTCATGTTTTCGACCGGCAGTCGAACTCTCATCTTGCGCGGGATCTCATTGGCCTGGCGCAGTTCCTTGACCTCGCGCTGGAGCGCCTTCCGACACTCGTTCCTCCGATCCCGGCTCGCGGGCCGGAAGGCCGGAAGGCGCGGCCTGTCGAGAGCGATGCATCCGTCGTGGGTTCGGTTCATGTAACTCCAAAGTGGCAATCAGCTGCACAGCGTTTTGTATCGCTCGCGCAATTCATTCTTCAGCACTTTGCTCATGGCGTTTCGCGGCAGGGCGTCGACGAAAATGACGCGCTTTGGGCACTTGAATTTGGCCAGACGCCCTTCGAGCAACTTGATGAGCTTGGCCTCGTCAATGGCCGATTGGCCCGTCTTGACGACGATAGCCGTGACCGCCTCCCCGAAGTCTGGATGAGGCACGCCGATGACGGCGCTTTCGACGACACCCTCGATCTCGTCGATTTCCGCTTCGACTTCCTTGGGATAGACATTGTAGCCACCGGTGATGACGAGGTCTTTTCCCCGTCCGACGATGCTGACGTAGCCGTTCGCGTCGATCCTGCCGAGATCGCCGGTAATGAAGAAGCCGTCGGAACGGAATTCCATCGCCGTCTTCTCGGGCATGCGCCAATAGCCCTTGAACACGTTGGGGCCCCGCACCTCGATCATACCGACCTCACCCGTCGCCAGATGTGCGCCCGTCTCCGGATTGGCGATCCGCACCTCGACGCCGGGGAGCGGCAGCCCGACCGAGCCGGGGACACGGTCGCCGCTATAGGGATTGGATGTCAGCATATTGGTTTCGGTCATGCCGTATCGCTCCAGGATCGCATGCCCGGTGCGCGCCTTCCATTCGCGATGCGTTTCGGCGAGAAGCGGCGCGGAGCCGGAAATGAAGAGCCGCATATGGCTGGTGGCTTCGGCAGTGAGGCGCTTGTCCTGCAGCATGCGGGTATAGAATGTCGGCACCCCCATCATGGACGTCACGCGAGGCAGGGTCCGGAACATCTCGTTGAGATCGAAGCGCGGCAGCAGCGCCATCGAGGCGCCCGACAGCAGCACGACGTTGGTTGCAACGAACAGCCCGTGCGTGTGGAAGATCGGCAGGGCGTGCAGCAGCACGTCGTCTTTTGTGAATCGCCACGTCTCGATCAGCGCCAACGCGTTGGATAGGAGATTGTCGTGGGTGAGCATGGCGCCCTTGGACCGCCCGGTCGTGCCCGACGTGTAAAGGATCGCCGCGAGATCGTTCTTGTCGCGGGCAAGCGTCTCGAAAGTGGTGGATGCGACCAGCGCCCGATCCGACAGCGTGCCGGCCGAAATCTCGGGCGAAGTCCAAACGCCCATCGTCTCGAGTGCCGCGCCGGCCTTTGCCGCGGCAGGCGCCAACTCGGCGCAGCGGGCCGGGTCGCAGACGAACACGCGCGGTTCGGCATCGCCGAGGAAGTACTCGATCTCGGCCGCGGTATAGGCCGTGTTGAGCGGCAGGAAGACCGCGCCAGCCCGCACCGTTCCCAGATACAGCATCAACGCTTCGATGCTCTTCTCCACCTGCACCGCGACCCTATCGCCCGGCGTGACGCCAAGCGACGTCAGCACGTTGGCAAAGCGGGCCGAGACCTGCTCGACGTCGCGATAGGTGTAACGGCGGCCGTCCGCCAGGTGCGCGAACACGGCATCGAGGTCGTGGATCGACCGCGCGATCTCAGCGTAGAGGTTGTGGTTCATGTTCGATCTTCCTTCGCAGGGACGCTCCTGGACGGGGCGCAATTCGGCGTTGCATCGAGATGGTGGTGGCAAGGCAGCGCGTCAGGTGCCTCGGCGTGATCTGGCGGTATCGACGGGACCGATCAGCGAGCGTTGGCGGCCAGTTGACGGGCCATCGTGCACGAGTGCTGCCACACTATCGGAATTGGCGATAGGCCGGCGGTTGGCGAAGGTCTCGTGGGTGGTCTCGATCGAGCCCAGGTCGTAGAGGCAATTCACCATCAGGCCGTACGACTCATGCGCGTCGTTGCCGAGGTGAATGCGCGCCACCGGATCGCGCGGTCCATGTCGAGAAGCACGGAGTTGACGATCATCGGCGCGAAAGCTCCTGAAGTCGGTCGAGGCCGAGCCGCCCGGCGGCGTGGTGATCTCGTGGGTTCGGTTGCCGACGCCGTTCCTCGGGTCAAGCCCGAGGACAGGCTACATAGAACGTCTTGGCGCCCCATGGGCCGCTGGCATGTCTCGCAGGCGGTTCGTCGGCGAGTACCAGAAGCTCTGGGTGTTGGCCGAGCTGACGTTGTCCCAGATGTTGGTCAGGTTGAGGTCGTCGGTGCGCGTGTGGGCCCGGTTGATGACGTCCGTGCCCCGTCATAAAGGCCGAGCACGTCGAGTTCATAGTCGAGCGTGTAGGTGTTCCAGGCGTTGAGGCCATTGCCGAAGCTCATGGCCTGCACGAGGCGGGAGAACGGCTGGTAGGCGATGGCGTTGGCGACAACCGTCCAGGCGCCGGTCGAGGTCTTGCGCGTCTCCACGGCGGTGATGCGGCCCTGGGCGTCGCGCAGATAGCGCACCTGCCGGCCGGAGGGGTAGTGAATAGGCTGACCGCCAGACGGGTGTGTCTATAATCCGTAGGGAAACACCTCTATTCCTAGCGCAAATCCATACTCACCCAACAGGGAGATGACCTCATTACTGATTTCACCACCTTGATGTTCTCTGCCTGGGAGGCGAATTATCAGCAACAGTCGCCCGCCAGAGGCGCGCAACTCTTTCAGGAACGTACGGGCTGCCAACATCTTTCCCAATGCAAGCCGAATGGATTCCTCAAAATTACCTTCTCTATCGAATTTCCAAACATATGTCCAACGAGAATCGTGCCATGTGCCGGGCAATGGCGTGCCTTGAGGCGTGAAGCGAGCGTCTCCCACTCGCCATGAACGAAGTGGCTCAAGCCCAGTTTCGTCGCTTAGCCTCGAAAGATCCGAACGCGGGTGAACGATGAGCACCGTAATCGAATGAAATTCGTCCGGCATACCTTCACCTTTTGTCTCTGTCAGGTCCACGCTTGCCTTTTGGCTTTCCGGAACCGGTATAGTCGCTGGCGGGACCGTGGTCTGTCCACGTTCCGTCCGGATTTTCCGACCAGACGTTGCCATCAGGGTCAATCCTTACATCATCAGCCGGCCCCGCTCCTATTTGACCTTTAATCTGTCCGTGGTCTCCAGACCACGGGGTTTGGTTGATCGGACGTGATCCAGCCGGAGGTCGCTTGTGCTGATCGTCCGAGTCTTCATCGCCTGCCATGCACATGACGGCAGCCCCGACGGCCATCCCCAGACCGCGGCCAATTAATGCTCCCCCTGGAATCGGCGTGAATGCGCCGACGCCTTGTCCAATATTTCCTCCGATCGTTATGCTGTTCTTTCCGACGGGGTCCACCAACCCCAGCGGGTTCCCGCGTGCATACCCATACACACTCGGCCCGTCGACGAAGCCGAGGGGGTCGGGCTGGGTGTAGCGGCCCAGGGTTGGATCGTCTTGCCGGAGGCGAGCAACCAAAAGGTATGCCGGTGCCAGTTGGTGTGCAAGCCCGCTTCCAACTGGAACCACTGGCCGGGGAAGTGGGTCTCCAGCGTCAGCGGGCCGGTGATGACGTGCTCGCCGAAGTCTTGGTTGGCGCCGCCGATTCACGCCCTCGCTTGCGCTCGGACGATCGGGGCGCGGGGCAGCCACACGGCCGTCCAGGCGGCGGACTTGGTGGCGCCCGTCATGCGGATCGGGCGGCACCTTTGGGGTGGATCTCGCTGGCCGTCTTGAACAGCGCCTCGGGACTGAAGCTGCTCTGATCCCGCCCCACCAGCCGTCAGCTCACCGCTTGGCGCGCGCCAGCAGCCGATACCATCCCTCCGACGCCATCGTATTACGCATGATCTTCTTGCGGGTCTCGCTTTCTCCTGGCCGCTCGGCGCGGATCGAGGCCGGCAAATAGGTCGACTTGCGCTGGAAGGGAATGACCTGGACGAGTGGCGTGCCCTTCTCGATCGTGTGCACGCCATCGGCTCCGGTCGCCACGAAGGGGAAATGGATGAGGCTCCGGTAGGTGTCGGTATCGACCACGCCGGCCAGCACCTCGAAGATCGGCTCCGGCCGGTTCAACGGCGGCACGAACAGGCAACTCCAACCCGGTGGCGTCGTGATCGTCCAATAGTTGTGGAACTTGCACGGCGGGCGCGGCTCGTAGGGGTTGCCTGCGACCTGATGGCTGCCGTGATTGGAGACCATCACCTTGTCGAACTCCCAGCCGGCATCGACGGTGCGGCCACCGTCCTTGATCTCGAGCCGGACGGTCGCTGCGAGTGGAAGAATCCAGCCGGTGGTCATGGCATCGAGGAACGGCATGCAGCGCTTGACGGTCAGGCCGTTGTTGGTCGCTGCGACTTCCGACTTGGTGATCGGCGGCAGGCGGCGGAACCAGTCCGGCAGAACGGACTTGGCGGCCACGGGTTCGGCGATGACGCCGAAGTCGGCGGGGTCGCAGATGAACTCGATGCTTGGGAGGAAGCGCTTGAGCATGGGGGACCTGACACGTGTTGAGCGGTCCCAGATAACGCGCGACGCAGTAGGTCTATTCCACGATCAGCCTTGGCCGGATCCGTTGCGGTTGCCATGCCGATGCTCGACACCCCGTGTGGCACTTCCGACCCAATCGAGCGCCGTGCGCTACCACAGACCGCCCCGCGACCTATCGGGAGGTCATTGAGCGCGGCTCAATTCGCAAGCGACGGGACTGCTCGCGTCCCCGCTATTCGTAGCGCAGCGCATCGATCGGGTTCAGGTGCGCGGCTTGGCGTGCCGGAACATAGCCGAACATCACGCCGACGAGCGCCGAGGCGCCGATGCCGACCGCCACGATCCACGTGCTGATGATGACGGGCCAGCCGAGCAGGGTCGCGATGCCAAAGGCCACGCCCACGCCGAGGGCCAGACCGATGAGGCCTCCAGCCAGGCACAGCACGATCGCCTCGGTGAGGAACTGGGCCAGGATGTCCTTGCGGCGCGCGCCGACGGCCAGACGCAGGCCGATCTCGCGCGTGCGCTCGGTCACGGACACCAGCATGATGTTCATGATGCCGATGCCGCCCACGACGAGCGAGATCGCCGCCGTTGCAGCGAGCAGCCACGTCAGCGTCTGCTGGGCGGCGGTCCGCGCCTGCACGATTTCGGCGACGTTGCGGATGCGGAAGTCGTCCTGATCGCTGG